>JBJTRZ010000301.1:0-9066 GCA_046076415.1 Armatimonadota bacterium | reverse complement strand
AGCGAGTTTGGCGGTCGGCTCGAGGCGGCTACGGACCAGTTCGTCCTTGTAGGCGGAATCCCATCGCTGGCCCGCCACCGACGCGCCGCACAGGTTCACCACCGCCGCCGCGTCCGCAACGGCCCCGCGCCACGCCGGCTCGTCGTCCCACGCGAGGACCCGGAGCGCCGGCAGGGATTTCGGAGGAGACGGCTTGCGCGCGATCCAAACAACCGGGACACCGCTCGCGAGGAGCGTCCGGGTGAGGGCGGTGCCCAGCAGACCCGATCCTCCCGCGATCACCACGGTGGTCGAACGCGCGTCGCCCGCCATGGGGCCGCCCTGCGGATGGTGGGAATCCGGCAACGGTTCCCCGTTCGAATCCGCGGCGGGAGAGGGCACGTTCACCGACCGGACATTTCCGCCAGCTGCCGATGGTGGCCGCAATCGTGCCCCAGCGCCATCACCGCGATTTCTCCCACCGTGCACGCACCCACGCCATCGCGGAATCCGGTGCGTTCCCAGTCCTCCAAACCGAGTCCGTTGAGGAATTCCACGAACGTCTGCCGGTTCTCGCTAAACCGTCGCACCCAGTGGGAAACCGGGAATTCGTTGTAGCGTTGGTCGAGGGCACGGACATCGGGATCCTGCGACGGCAGGATGGGCTCGTCCTCGGTGATCATGCGGCGCACCCGTTCCATCCACACGGTGTCCCAGTCGGCGAGATGGGCGACCATTTCACGAATGGTGAAGCGGTCCGGGGCGGGTCGATGGTCCGCGCACTCGTCGTCGATGTTTGCGACCAGGAGCGCGACCAGCGACGGCGAGGCGGACAGACCTGCGGTCAGGTACGAACGGGCGATGGGCGACATGACGGGATTCTACCCGCGCAACGCCGCGGCCGATTCAGCGGGAGAGCAGCAGGTCGGTGAAATGCTCGAGGCGTTGCATCAAATCCTTGCCGGGCGTGTCGCCGTCGAAGTCGTGCGCCGTGGCGAACACGAAGCGCGGCACGATCCAGCAGTGGAACTCGAGCAGGAGCGTGTTGAGGAACGGCAGGACGCTCATATACGACCGGTTGCTGCCGGCGGCGCAGAGCACGCCCACGGTTTTGCCCTCGAGCGCGGCGAACGGCAATCGCTCGATCACCGACCGCGCACCCTCGCCCACATCGTAGTTGCGCACCGGAACCGCGAACACCACATGGGTGGCGGCCGTCAGCGCGGATTCACGGGCCGGGTCGGTGGAAATCGTGCGGAGGTCGAGGATGGCGTGTCCGACACCGCGCTGCGCGAGCAGCGCCGCGACCTCGCGCGACATACGCCGCGACTTGGAGCCGGATCCCGGACTGGTTTCCACCAGCACCACATGCGCCATCAGGTCAGTCCCGTTTCAAATAACCGGGAATGCGGGGGATCCATTCCTGAAGCAACGACTGCTGCTCCGGCCAGAACAGCGCCGGCATCGGCGCGTCGATCGGGTGCCAGTCGGTCGTGTAGGGAACATGGGGATCGGTCGGTCGCGCCTCCTCCTGTTCGGTCTCGAAAAGGAAGTAGTAGGTGGTGATCCAGCGGCGGCGGTCGTAACTCAGGCGCGACAGCGGTCCAAGCCGTTCGAGCAACCGCAGGTCGCCGAGGCCCGCCTCCTCCTCGATCTCGCGCCGGGCGGCCTCCTCGATCGATTCCCCCTCGTCGATGCCGCCCTTGGGCAGGATGTAGCCCACGCCGTCGCCCTCGCCGCGCACCAGCGCCACATGGATCCGGCCCTCCGCGTCGCGGCGCACGATGATCCCGCCCGCCGAACGTCGCGTACGGATCCCTTCCGGTCGGACAAACCACGTTTCGTCGATCACGGTTTCATTCTAGCATCCGGCAATCTCGCACGTGGTAACCACCGTGGTGCAACCCGTTGTGGTACTGGCTCGGGACAGGTGGGGGTAAAACGGGATATGTCCGCACGCGCCCACCGAGGCCTGGTCGTCGCCGATGGCGGCGCCGTTGCCGCCTCCCAGCCCCTCGCCGTCGCCACCGCCCTCCACTTCCTCGGACGCGGGGGTGGGTTCGCCGATGCCGCGATCGCGGCGTCGGCCGTCCTCTGCGTGGTCGAACCCTGGAATTCGCATCTTGGCGGCGACGCGTTCCTGATCGTCCACGAAGCCTCCACGCGCACCAACACCGCGTTCAACGGATCCGGGGAGGCTCCCGCCGCCGCGGCCGCCCTGACACCCGGGGGCATCCCGCTGCACGGTCCGCGCGCGGCCACCGTTCCCGGATTGGTGTCCACGTGGTTCGCCCTGCACGAACGGCACGGGGTCTTTCCGATGGCGGAACTGCTCGCGCCGGCCATTGGCTACGCGGCCGACGGATTTCCCGCGGGCCCCCGAATGCGCCTCAAGTTCGCCGGTGCCGCCGACCTGCTCCGAGCAAATCCCAGCCTCGCCGCCTTGGGCGCGGGCGCCGATGTGGGGCTGGGACAGCGCGTCCGCCAACCCGAACTCGCCGCCACGCTCGAGCGGATCGCGGCGCTCGGACGCGATGGTTTCTATCGGGGCGAAACCGCCAAACGGATCGCCGCCGCATCGCAGGGCTGGTTCACCGAGGACGATCTCGCCAGGCACCGGACCCGGGTGCTCGAACCCGTGCGCGGCGCGTACCGGGGGCTGACGGTCCACGGGCAGCCGCCCCCCTCGCAAGGCATGATCCTGATCGAGGAGCTGCTGCTCGCCGATGGCTGGGATCTCGGCGCGATGGACGAGGCGGAGCGGATCCATCTCCTGGTGGAGGCGAAGCAGCGCTCGTTCGCCGACCGCAACACCTGGCTTGCCGACCCGGAACACGTGGATGTTCCGCTGGAGCGACTGCTCTCGCCCGAAGCCATCGCCCGGCGTCGCGCCACCATCGACCCGCGCCGCGTGCAACCCGACCCCGATGCCCACCCGCGCGAGGAAGGCGCCGATACGACCTACTTCCTGGTCGCCGATGGCGAAGGCAACGCCGTATCGTTCATCCAAAGCATCTTCCATAATTTCGGCGCGGCCTGGATTCCCGACGGCACCGGCATCCTGTTCAACAACCGCGCCACCGGCTTTTCGCCCGACCCGCGCTCGCCCAACGCGCCGGCGCCCGGCAAACGGCCGGCGCACACGCTCAACGCATGGCTGGCGACCCACGCGGACGGATCGCTCGCCTTGGTCGGCGGAACCCCGGGTGGCCACATCCAAGTGCAGACGAACCTGCAATTGCTGGTGAACGTCGTGGATCTGGGCATGAACCCGCAGGAGGCCGTGGAGGCGCCCCGGTGGCAGCACCTCGCCGGCGCCGGCGCGGTGTCCGCCGAGGAGTCCGGGCCGGGCGTGCTCGAGATCGAGGGCCGGGTCGATCCGGCAGTTTTCGAGGCATTGTCGGAGCGCGGACACACGGTGCGGGCGATCGGACCGTGGGAGCATGGTTCCGCTGCCCAGCTGTTGCAAGTGTTGCCCGGGGGCGCGGTCGCCGTCGGGTCAGACCCGCGATGCGACGGACACGCGGCGGGCATCTAGGAGGCTCGTTCATGGCGGAAACGGCCGATGCGGTGGCCGAGCGCTACCAGCGCGCGCTCGCGACATTGGTGGGAAAACTCGAAAAGGACCGCACCGTGGTGGCGGCCCTGCTCTGGGGCAGCGTCGCCTACGACACCGTCTGGGAAAAGTCGGATATCGACCTGACCATCGTGCTCGACGAAGGATCGGCGGGGGAGTGGTTGACCCTGACCGAGGAGGGAATCTCCATCCACGCGTCGCTGGTCCCCCGCTCCGATTTTCGGAAAATGCTCGGCGGCACCCTCCAAGGCTCGTTTGTGGATTCCACGCTGGCGCGCAGCAAATTGCTCTTCTGCACCGATCCCGCGCTCGCCGCGCAGTACGAGGAACGGCCGCGGCGGCTTGGGGATCGCGATCAACGCATCCAATTGCTGCGCGCTGGCACGGACGCGTTGCCACCCTTCGACAAGGCGCGCAAATGGCTCGCGGTCAAGCACGACCTCGACACGACCACGCAATGGATCCTCGGCACGGGCGTCGCGCTCGCCCGCATCGAAGTGTTCGCGGCGGGGGATAATCCGGGCCGGGAAGTGCTGCCGCAGGCGATGGCGCTCAACCCGACGTTTTTCCGCACCGTCCATGCCGGCCTGCTGGCCGGACCCCGCGACCGCGCCCACCTTGCCGGCGTGCTGGCGGGGATCGAGGACTACCTCGAGGAACGCACCGACCTGTGCTTCGCTCCGGTGCTCGACTACCTTGCGGAAGCCGGGGTACCGGTGGGCAGCCGGGAAATCAATCAACATTTCAAACGGCAAATGGGCATGACCGGCGTCGATATCGCCTGCGATTGGTTGGTGGAACGGGGACGACTGGAGAAGCTGGGGCTTCCGATCCGCCTGGCGCGCACCAGTCGGGTGTCGGTGGACGAGGCGGCGTACGCGGCCCGCCTCGGCTGAATCCTCCCGATTTCCCCTGCCGGCCCGCGGCGCGTGCCTCGGGAACCTTTGCGCGCGATTTGCGTCACCGGAAACGGCGCGGGCGCTGGTGGAACGGGCGACGCGCAAGCCCACCATGCGCACCTCCATCCTTATCCGCGGAGCCCGCGAAAACAATCTCAAAGGCTTCGACCTCGAAATTCCCCGCGATCAACTGGTCGTCCTCACCGGTCTGTCCGGATCCGGGAAGTCGTCGATCGCCTTCGACACGTTGCACGCCGAGGCGCAGCGCCGTTTCCTCGACTCGCTCTCGTCGTTCGCGCGGCGCTTCATCCAGCACCAGCGCAAGCCCAAGGTGGACGCGATTCAGGGGCTGTCGCCGGTCGTTTCGATCGAACAAAAGACCATCACGGCGAATCCCCGATCCACCGTCGCCACCATGACCGACATCGGCGACTATCTGCGCACGTGGATGGCGACCTGCGGCGAGGCCCGGTGCCTCCGGTGCGACCACCCGGTCCCCACCCGCAACACCGCCCAAATCGCCGAAATGGTGCTCGGATTGCCCGCCGGCACCGTGGTCGAGGTCTGCGCCCCGATCGCCCGGCCCCACGGTGAGGACTGGGAATACACCGTCACCCAGGCCCGCACCCGAGGTTGCCGCGCGGCGTACCACGGCGAAGCGCGGGTGGATCTCGCCGACGATGTGCCGTGGGAAGCCGACCACGACGGGCCGGTGGATGCCGTGGTCGACCGTTTCACGGTGGATCCGCGCATCGCCAAGGCGCTTGCGACGGCGATCGACGACGCGGCGAAGGTGGGGGACGGGTACGTGCGGATCCGGGTGGCGGACGCGCGACTCGAGGCGCGGTTCCGCACGGCGCATGGGTGCCCGGAACACGGTCTGCTCCTGCATGAGCCGGGGTCGTGGTTCTATTCGTTCAACGAAGCCGAATCCGCGTGCATCACCTGCTCCGGCCTCGGCACGTCGCTCGTGGTCCACCCACCGCTGCTCGTTCCCGACACCGCCCGCTCGATCGCCGGAGGCGCGTTCATCAACGAAGCGATCCGCTGGGACAAGAACACCCACAACGGGCGCATGCTCTGGACCCTGTCGCAGGAGTACGGCTTTTCCATCGACACGCCGTTCCGGGACCTGCCCGAGTCGGTCCGGGACGTTTTGTTCCATGGAAACGACGGCAAGGCGCTGGTGCTCCAGTTGCCGCCGGGCGCGCGCGACGACCGGTCGATCGGCAAGCCGTTCGTGTGGCAGGGCATCGTTCCCCAAATCGAGGGCTGGTACCGCTGGTATCGCCGCAAGACCGACGCGTCCGCGGGCACCGAGGAATGGCTCAAGAAGGTGATGGTGGAGCACGTGTGCCCCGGCTGCCACGGCGCGCGCCTGCGCCCGAGCCGGTTGCGGACGCACCTGCCGGGCGCGACCGAACTCGATATCCACGCCCTCGCCAAACTTCCGCTCGGGGAACTGCGCCCGCTTCTGGCTGCGCTGCCCGCGCCTACGCGCAACCCCGCCGCCGCCGAGTCGATCCGCAAGGAACTCCTTGGGCGCCTCGACCTGCTCAACGAGATCGGGCTCGACTATCTATCGCTCGACCGCAAGGCGGCCACGCTCTCGGGCGGCGAATCGCAGCGCATCCGCCTCTCCACCCAGATCGCCAGCGAGCTGATGGGCATGCTGTACGTGCTCGACGAACCCTCGATCGGCCTGCATCCCAAGGACAACGAGCGTTTGATCGCCACGCTGCGGCGGCTGCGGGACATCGGCAACACGGTGATCGTGGTGGAGCACGACACCGCCACCCTGCGGGCGGCCGAACATCTGATTGAAATCGGCACGGGGCCGGGGATCCATGGCGGAAACATCGTGGCGCAGGGCACGTTCGACGACCTGTGCGCGCATCCCGAATCGGTCACGGGCGCGTTCCTGTCCGGCCGAAGGGAAATCCCGCTGCCCGCGCGGCGGCGGGCACCGGGCGAACACCGCATGGTGGTCCGCGGGGCGCGCGCCAACAATCTGCGCGGCGTGGACGTTTCATTTCCGCTGGGCGTGCTGGTGGCGGTGACCGGCGCGAGCGGTTCGGGCAAATCGACGTTGGTGGACGACATCCTGCTCAAGGCGCTGTGGGCGCGCCACCACGATTCCCGAACCCTGCCGGGAGAGCACGACGCGGTCGAGGGGATCGAACACACCGGCGGGGTCGTGGCGATCGACCAGTCGCCGATCGGGCGAACGCCCCGTTCGAATCCGGCCACGTACGTGGGCTTCTACGACGATATCCGCAAGCTGTTCGCCGCGACTCCCGAGGCGGTGTCCCGGGGCTACGACGCGTCCCGCTTCAGTTTCAATGTCAAGGGAGGGCGCTGCGAGGAGTGCGCGGGCGAGGGGACCATCACCACCCAGCTCAATTTCATGCCCGACGTGGAGTCGGTGTGCCCGGCCTGCAAGGGGGCGCGCTACAACCCGGAGACGCTCGAGGTCGTTTGGAACGGGCGGAGCATCGCCGATGTCCTCGCGATGTCGATCGAGGAGGGCTGCCGTGCGTTCGCGGGAGAGAAGCGGATCGCGAGCCGGCTGAAGGTGCTCGACGAGTTGGGGCTGGGGTACCTGACCCTGGGGCATCCCGCCACCCTTCTCAGCGGGGGCGAGGCCCAGCGCGTCAAACTCGCCTCCGAACTCGCCAAGGTCAAGAAAGGCGCCCGCACCGTCTACATCCTCGACGAGCCCACCACGGGCCTGCATTTGGCGGACATCGAACGTTTGCTCGAATGCCTGCATCGGCTGGTGGAGGTGGGCAACACGGTGATCGTGATCGAGCACCACCTCGATGTGATCAAATGCGCGGATTGGGTGGTGGATCTGGGGCCGGAGGGGGGACGGCGCGGCGGCAACGTGTTGGTGGCGGGAACTCCCGAAGCCGTGGCCGCGTGCGGCGACTCGCACACGGGTCGGTTCCTCGCCCCGCTCCTGCGCGGTGGTGCGTGATCCAAGGCGGTTGGACGATCCGGGAATTGCCGGAGCGCGCGGGTTTTGGGATCCTTCTTGACTCCGTCCTTCCGCCGATGCGCCGCGGCGCGCACCGCGGACGAGGCGGTGTGCCGATTCAGCCGGATTCCTCGCCTTTCGACGGGATGCGGTGCCCGTGGTCGGTCTCCTCGAGCCAGCAAAGGTATCGGAAGTTCGAAGCGAAGAACTGTTTCATCCAGGATTCGAAAATCGCCGGAGTGATGCCCGCGCGCACAACGTGGTTCACCTCCGTGTACGTCTTGAGCACCCCGTCCCCTTCGCCCACCACCACCTTCGGAAACGGACACTGCAAATGGTAGGTTTGCGCCATTTCGATCAGGAAAGCACGTTTTTCAGGCTCGTGGAAATGGGTGTTCTCCGCCATGAAACGGAGGTACTTGGCTCCGTCCGCAAACGTTTCGGCTTGGATGTGGTAGACGAATTCGCTGCGCACCCGCGGATCGTAGGGATACTTCACCAGGAATTGCGTGGCCTCGTATCCGTCCTTGGCGGGCAACGTGTTTTCGAAGACGGTGAAATGGGCGGAGAGCACCGAGCGGACGATATTTGGGATGTCGGTGGATATTTCCATGGGATGCGGTCCTCCGGCGGGTCCTAGCGATCCTTCTCGGCGACGAACCGCCAGAAGTCGAACGTGCAGCTGCAGAAACAGGCGATGGTTTCGGACAGCAACGCCGCGTGGGTGCCGGCGGAAAAGTCGACGATGGTCGCGGTTTCGATGCGCAGGCGACGGCCTTGTTCACGAATGTATACCAATGGCATTCGGCGGTTGCGGTGGAATTCGTCTATCCAGTCCAGCACGGTCGCACGCCGGTGGGCGGGAAAGAATTTGTCGGACCGTCCACGGATATCCAGGCACCGGTATTCGTCGGTCGGGGCCACGATCGAGTAGGAGAGCTCGCAGTCGCAATCCTCGGAATACTCGTATTGGAAGCGGTACGGCCCGTCGTCGAAACGGTTCGCCAAGACTTCGTGTTCGCGGAAGTTGCGCTCCAACATTTCGGACGTGAACGGCTCGATACCGGACATGTTCGTACCCCCCTGAAGCGTGCGTGATCGTGCTGAATATAACATTAAGTGATCGTTTTCGCAAGGTACCGGAACGCGCGTTCCCCACTCCGTCCTTCCGTAGATGCGCTGCGGCGCGCACCGCGATAGCCTAGCGCCATGGACAACTCCCCGACCTTCGAAACCCTGCCCGCCTTCGACCTGTTCGGACTCGCATGGCATGGCACCGACTCCCTCGAGATCCCGCCGCTGTGGCATCGTTTCCCGGAAGTCTTCGGACCCTACTTCGCCGAGGTGCCCGACGGGATTTCCTACGGCGCGTGCGGTCCGATGGACGCCTCCGGGGCGTTCGACTACCTGATGGCGCTGCAGTGCCCGGAGGGATTTCGACCCGGGCCGGAATGCGCGGTGTGGCATATCGACGCGGGTCGGTGGGCGGTGTTTCCCACGACGATCGCCACCATCCGGGAAACGTTCCACAAAATCCACGCCGACACCACGCTCGCCCGCCGCGAAGGGCCGATGCTCGAGCGCTACCCCGCCGACTTTGGCCCGGATTCAGGAAAGACGTTGCACATACT
>JBJTRZ010000300.1:0-7100 GCA_046076415.1 Armatimonadota bacterium | reverse complement strand
AGCCACGCCCGATACCGATCGTCGCCGACCCGCTCCGCCTTCGCGTCCGCCGCGATCCGCGCCAGATCGAGCAGCAGGGCCTCGGGATTCCCGCTTCCCGCCCCTCCCGGATCCCCGGAAGTGCTCACGGCTCCCGGACCTCCACGAACCCGGCCGGAAGCGCACCCCGTCGCACCACCGAGCCGCTCGGCCAGCGCACCTCCAGCGCGTCCACACCGGTTTCCGCACCCAACCCGATATGGAGGACATCCTCGGACGCCGATTGGTAGCTTCCCCCGCCGGTGCGCTGCACGGCCCAGGCCCGGTCGCCCCGACGAACGACGACGCGCGCGCCGACCCCGTCGCGATTCGATCGTTTCCCGATCAGCCGGACCCGCAGCGCGTTCCCGCCGGCCGTGCGATTGCGGAGCAGGCGCGCCTCGCCGCGAATATCCACCACGAGCAAATCCAAACGTCCATCCCCATCGAAATCTCCCGCGGACAACCCCCGGCCCACCAGATCGGCGACGCCGGCGGGGACTTCGGTGAATCGCCCCTTGCCGTTTCCGGCGAAGACCTGAACGGGCTGGGCGAAACGACCCCCGGGCGACACCGCGGCGGCGTTGCTGCTGATATGGCCGTTCACCGTCGCGAAATCCACATTTCCATCATTGTCGAAATCGCCGAACAGGCATCCGAATCCCACCCATGGACGGGTCGGGGCACCCACCCCCGATTCCACGCCGTCGTCCTGGAAGAAACCCGCCTCGGTCTGGCGGTACAGGCAGGTGGCCTCCCCGGCGAACGTCGTGACCGCGAGGTCCGGCCGCAAATCGCCGTCGACATCCGCTGTGGCGACCCCCATCCCGCCGATCATGTGCCCGTCGCGGTTGTGCGATACCCCCGCGGCAAGCGCCACGTTCTCGAACCGTTTCCCCGTGTTGCGCCACAAATCGGCCGGCGATTCGTCGTTGGCAACCTGCAAATCGATCCGGCCGTCTCCGTCGTGATCCCAAAAGAGCGCGCCCAGCGACCGCCCCTCGGTCCGGTCCACACCCCAGGCCCGGGTGACATCGCGGAAACGTCCCGCGCCGAGCCCCCGAAACAGGCGCCCCGATTGCGCGGGAAGATCCAGCGGACCGCACGCCGTCCGTACGCCGTTGACCGTGCACCACCTTGGGTTCGAAGGATCGGTTTGCAGGTAGCCGCACACATAAACGTCCAATCGACCGTCCCCGTCGATATCTCCAAGCGCGGCGGACGTGCACCAAAGATCCGCGGGCACGGCGATCCCGGCGGGCGCCGCGACCGGAACAAAACGTCCCGACCGGTTCATCGACACCATGACCCGCCCGTACCCCGTGGACACGATGTCGGTCCACCCATCGTTGTCGAGATCGCCGCAGGTCACGCCCATCGGCCAGCGCCCGCAGGCCTCCAGCCCGGCGGTACGGGTCGTTTCCTCGAAGCGCCCCCGGCCATCGCCTCGCCAAAGGCGGGTGGCCGCCGAGCCGACGGTCACGATGTCGAGGTGCCCGTCGCGGTCGTAATCGAGGAATGCGCCGCCACCGGAGGCGGTGGCCAGCGTATCGAGCACCGGTTCGGCTCCTGGAGGGTCCTTCGCCGGCAAGCCGGCAAGCGCCGTGACATCCTCGAACCAGGCCGCCGACGGACCGGCCGGTGCGGACACCACCGGCGGCGAGCCCGGCGCGCCGCCACGAGCGCACCCGGCCAGGATCACCAGCACGGGCGCCCATCTCCACCACGGGTTCATGGAGTTCCCCCGCGTCGCCCCGCGATCACGGCGTCCCGGCGCTCGCGGTCCGCCGCGGCGAACTTCGCTTCCCAGGCGCGGGCCGCGGTGGCATCGCCGAGGCGACGGCTGATCCGAGCCAAGCGAAAGAGCGATTCCCGATCGTCGGGGACTTGCACCACCGCCCGCAACAACCAAGTCCGCGCGCCGCGGGCATCCCCGGTACGTTCCAGCACCGCCCCCGCCGCGGCCGCGAACCCGCGACCGGAGCGCCAATCCTCGGGCGCCGAATCCACCCATCGCCGCAAACGCGTGCGGCGCTCGGGGGTGGCCGGGAGCGACACGCCGACATGGATGCGCAGCAAGGCTTGGTTCAAATCGGTCGGATCGCCGGCGGCCTCGAGCACCGGCTCCGCCTCCTCGAACCGGCCCGCGGCCACCAGACCTTCGGCCCAGCGCCGGCGGAATCGCGGGTCGCCCGGCGCCAGCCGGCACGCGCGTGCCAGAGCTTCGAGGTTCTCCGTGGACGGCTCGCGTCGGCCTTCCCAGCTGCTGCCCAGCGCGTACCACGCCTCGGGCAGGCTCGGATCGAGCGCCACCGCTCGGCGCAGCGCCGCGGTGGCTCCCGCATCGCGCACGGCGATCCGGGCGCGTCCCAGCACCAGCCACGCCGCCGCCGATCCCGCGTCGAGCGCCACCGCCTGTTCCGCCGACGCGCGGGCGGCCAGAGCGTCCCCGCGCTCGAGCAACAACGCGGCCCTTTCGCAATGACTGCGGGCGGCGGACACGGCGAGGCGCACCCGCGCCGCCCCCGCGGCAATCCCCGCCACGACCGCGGCTCCGGCCAGAATCCCCAGCAATCGCCCACGACTCACAGGGTCAAGATACGGTCGCCGACCGCGAATCCCTTCCCATGCCGCAGCGCACGCGGTCCGAAGCCCGCGTTCCCACACGCGAAACCCGGCCGTCGATCGGCCCCGGAGCGAGCACCCGCCCCTCAGGCGTTCTTGGTCATCTTCCCCTTGTCGGCCGCCTGCGCGTTCGCGCGCGATGCCTCCTTGGCCGCCGCCATCTCCTCCACCGACTTCACCGACAAGCGCGCCGCACCCCGGAAATCCTCGCGCAGCGGCACCCGCGTGCCCGCCGCCTCCGCCGCCGCCAGATTCGCCTCGGCCGCCGCCACCGCACCACTCGCCACATACTGCGGCAACCACTTGGCCTGCGCCCGCAGCAGATCGTCGCCGAGCTGCCACACCTCCTCGGGATCGCACACCGCGCCCACCAAGGGGTCGTGCAGCAACGCTTGCTTGAACAACAACGCGTCTCCCGCCACCGCCGCCGCCACCGCCATCCGCTGCACATCGATGCTCGCCGTGCACGTGGCCGCGCACGCCAGCGGCAACGGCGCGCACCGCGGAATCGAAATGCCGTTGCGGTCGACATAGCCCGGCACCTCGACAATGGCGTCGCTGGCCAGGTTCGGAATCGCCCCGTCGTTCACCACGTTGAAATGCCCGCGGTACACCCGGCCGGTCTCGAGCGCCTCGATGATGAAGCTGCCGTGCTCCTCGCTGCGGTTCGCCGCCTCGTAACGCGGGGGGTCCTGCGCGAGCCAGTTGGGAAAGTCCGACTCGAACCAGTTCCGACCCTCGGTGCATACGCGCAAATAACCGCCCGTCTCGCCGTTGATCCAGCTCGAAAGGTCGATCCACTTTCCGATCTCGTCGAGGCGCTTGCGGTACCAGGGCAGGTATTCGGACAGGTGCCCGTTCGACTCGGTCGAGTAGTAACCGAAGCGGCGCAGCACATCGATGCGCACCTTTTCGGTGGTCGGATAATCGGGGTGCCCCTCGAAGAGCTCGAGCATCCGCGGAATCAGGTCGATGCCCCGCCACACCGCGCGCACGCACCACGTCTGGTGGTTGATGCCCGCGAACACGAAGTCGATGTCGCCGCGAACCACGGTCTCCTCCGCGCCGATCCGCCCCTCGCGCCGCGCCCAGTGCGTCGTGCACGAGGCGATCTGGTGCTGCGCGCCCTGCACGCCATGGCAGAGTCCCACCGTCCGCACGCCCCCGACCGTGTTCGCCGCCCAGGTGAGCATCGCCATCGGGTTGGCGTAGTTGAGCAGCAACGCGCCGGGCTTGGCCACCTCGCGGATGTCCTTGCAGAAATCCAGCATCGCCGCGATTCCGCGCTGCCCGTAGGCGATGCCTCCGGCGCACAGCGTGTCGCCCACGCACTGGTCGATGCCGTAGCGCAGCGGAAGGTCGATGTCGGTCTGGAACGCGTCGATGCCGCCCACCCGCACCATGCACAGCACGTAATCGGCGTCCGCCACCGCCGCGCGCCGGTCGGTGGTGGCCTCGACCCGCGCCGGCAGGCCGTTGGCGGCGATGTCGCGCTCCACCAACTGGCGGACCATGCCGAGGTTGCGCTCGGAGAGGTCGGTGTAGGCGAACGTCGTGTCGGCGAACTCCGGCACGGTGAGCAGGTCGCCGGTGAGCCGGCGGGTGAACCCGATCGACCCGGCGCCGATCATCGCGATCTTCAGCGGCATGTTGGTCTCCTCGAACGCGTCAGCGCGCGTACGCCAATTTCGACAAAGCACGGTAGCCGATCAACTTCACGCCGGTCGACTCGATCAGATCGCGCGTGCGGGGATCGGTCATGATCAGGAACTCGTGGTACCGGTTGCGCCAGCTGCCCGTCACATGCTGGATCTCGTCGTCGTCGAGCGACAAATGCACTATGAATTCGGTCACCTCGCCGGGCTTGAGGCGGCGGATCTCGTTCCAGTAATGCTCCCGCCGCGTCTCGAGCGTGTCGCCCGCCGCGCCCTCCTTGAGCCGGTCGAGGAAAACATAGCCCTGTTTGCGGAGGCGCTCGAACGACGGCATTACATCGAAGCCGAACGCGACCTTGGCCTGCTTGACCCGGTCCTCGGTGGGCTTGAGCAGCATCGGCATCAGGCCGTGCTCCTTGGCCACCCGGGCGTACGTTTCGTAGAACGGCGCGTAGAAGAGGGTGCCCATATGTGAATCGACATGGGTGGGCACGATGCCGAACGCCTTGGCGCGCTCGATCTGCGCGGCGAGCTCCCGGGCCACCTCGGCCGGCTTGCCCACCTTCGCCACCGTCGCGTCGTCGCGGTGCAGGAACCCTTCCTTGTCGTGCAGGGACGGGACCAGGTCCGGCGACGCGGTGGATTTCCAGCGGTAGTGCCGCCATTCCGACGTCAATGTCAGGTGCAACCCGAAGTCCTTCTCCGGGTGCTCGCGGCAATACTGCGCGATTTCGGGAAACCACGGACAAGGCACCATGATGCTGGCGCTGCTTACCACGCCCGACTCCATCGCCTTGATCGTGGCCATGTTCACCGAATGGCACATCCCCACGTCGTCGGCGTGGATCATCAGGATCTTGTCGTCGGGGCGGAAGCCGAGGCGCTCCGCGAGGGTGGGTTCGCGTTGGAAATGGACGGCGGGCATGGCAACGGTTTCCCGGCGCGCGCGCGCGATTCCTGCCCGCCCCGGACACGCGAAAGGGGCGGGATCGGCACCGCCGACCCCGCCCCGAATCCCCCGAGCGCTTGCTGTCAGGCGCCCGCCGCCGACTCCGCCTCGTCGCGCTTGCGGTCCGCCCGCAGCACCGCGAGCTGGTCCGTCGACGACAACAAGTCCTCCACGGAGATCAGCCGCTCGGGCACCTCGCCCTTGTCGTCGAAGAAGCGACGCGCGAACCGATCGCACGAAGCGCACACCGGGTTGGGCGTTTCGCCGCGCCGCGACATCGCTCGGTTGTTGCGGAAGACCTCGCCGTTCCAGATCGCCTCGAGCGGCTGCTCGAAGAGATTGCCGTAGGAATGCTGCTCCTTGAACGGCGTGCAGCACCCCAGGGTCACGTCCCCGGAATACGTCACCCGGAACTCCTCGCCCCAGAAGAAATTGCAATTGAACTCCCGGGTGGGATTGAGCCACTGCGGATCCCACTCGGGGAAATAGCGGCACTCCATGCCCGTGCGGTCGAGCACCTTGCGCGCCTCCACCAACTCGGCGCGGTAATTCTCGAGCGAACGGCGGTTTTGGAAACCCCAGTCGTAGGTGGCGTACGTGACGCAGTTGACGTAATCCACGCCAAGTTCGTGGGCGAGTTCGAGGAACGCCGGGAGGTCGCCCTCGTTGTCGTTGAGCATCACGAAGTTGAGGCCCATGCGGGGATGCGTGAGCCCCGCCTCGCGGCGCATCCGCAGGAAGTTGCGGATGTTCTCCGAAACCACGTCGAGCTTGCCGCCCCGGCGCACCCGCTTGTACGTGTCCATCGTTCCGCCGTCGAGGCTGACATTGAGTTCGGTCAGACCGCAGCGCAGCGCCTTGGCATTGTTCTCCTCGTTCAACAACATGCCGTTCGTGTAGATCAGCACCTTGCACCACGGACGGGACTTGCGGACATGCGCCACCGCATCGAAAAGGATCGGCGACATGAACGGTTCACCGAACCCGTTGAGCGAGAGGTGCATCACGTGCGGGAACTGGTCCAGCAACGTCTTGAAGCCATCCATGTCGAGGCTGCCCAGCTTGTAGGGCTTGAGGCCGAGGGAACGCAGGCACTGCGTGCAGGCCAGGTTGCACCGGTTGGTGAGCTCGATCTCGACACCCGGGGGATGCGCGGTCATCACCTCCACCTGCTCGCGCATCTCGCGCTGGTAGGTCAGGTAATTGCGCACCACCTTGGGGTGGGCGAGCAGGCGCCACGCCTTGTTTTCGCGCAGCCAGCGCAGATGTCCGCTCAGCGATCTTGCCACAGGGCCCTCCGAATATCCGTCGCGTTGGCCTGCGCCGATTGCATCGCATCGGGAGCCACTTTCGTCGCCGGGAACATCCGCCGCACCGCCACGTAGGACCGCAGCAGCGAGCGCATCGCGAACCGGGGCAACAGCCCGACCCAGGTCTTCGCGACCGCGGCCGAACCGCGCTTGGCCGCTTGGCGCAGGCGATACGGAATCACCGCCTCCATGCGGAACCACAGCCGGGCGACGGTCAGGTCGAAATGATCGAGCGCGTAGGTGCGCATGGTGGCCGTGTAGCTGTTCCAGCCGTCGTACTGCATGCGCGGCTCCATCAAGCCCTCCGCGATCGCCCGGTAGAACATGGGCGTGCCCGGGAACGGCGTCATGATGGTGGCCGAACACTGCGCGTTCACCTGCTTGGCGTAGTCGACCGTCCGCTGCAGACTGTCCCAGTCCTCTTCGGGCGCGCCGACCACGAACGATCCGAAGGCCTTCATACCGATTTTGTCGCAGTAGGAGATCTTTTCGGCAAGATTGTCGTTGATGCGGATCTTCTGGCCGATCGACGACAGGCACGCC
>JBJTRZ010000299.1:0-4795 GCA_046076415.1 Armatimonadota bacterium | reverse complement strand
CGGAGTGCAAGCACACCAACGCCCTTGGGGCCATAGATCTTGTGCGCGGACACCGAAATCAAATCCGCGCCGGTCGAATCGAACGAAACCGGCACGGCACCGAAGCTCTGCACCGCATCGGTGTGGAACAACGCGCCGCGGGCATGCGCCACATCGGCGATCGCGCGGACGGGATTGAACGATCCGATTTCGTTGTTGGCGTGCATGATGCTCACCAGCGCCGTGCGATCATCCACCACCTCGGCGACGGACGCCGGATCCACTTTCCCCTCCACGTCGACGGTCAGCACGGTCGTTCGAAATCCAAAAAGGCGCGCCGCCGCCTGCGCGGCGTCGAGCACCGCATGGTGTTCCGCGGCGGCCACCACCACGTGGTCGCGTTCCCGCTCCCGCGCCGCGAGCAGCACCCCCAGCACCGCGAGGTTGTCCGCTTCGGTTCCACCGGACGTGAACGTCACCTCCGAGGCCTCGCAGGACAGCGCGGTGGCCAAGGCGTCGCGTGCGCCGTCGATCGCCCGGCGCGCCGCTTGACCCGCGCGGTGGATCGACGACGGGTTGCCGAAGGTTTCCGCCAAAAACGGCTGCATCGCCTCGCGCACCACCGGATCGACGGGGGTGGTGGCGGCATGATCGAGGTAAATGCGACTTTGGTTCACGTCGACAGTGTGGGCGCGACGGCGCGGCGGCGCAAGGAGTTCCCGCGGTCCGCGTACACTGCCGCCATGGAATCCGAATCGTGGTTGCAACTCGGCGCCGCGGCGATCGTGCTCGTCGCCTACGCGCTGGGACAGTGGGGAGTGTGGGAGCAGAAGGGCCGGGCCTTCCTTTGGTGCAACCTCGCAGGTTCCCTGGTACTCGGGACGCTCGCCGCGCGCGAGCGCCAATGGGGCTTCCTGATGATGGAGGTGGTCTGGGGACTCGTGACCGCCGGCAGCCTGCTTTCGGTCGTGGCGCCGCGCCGCCCGAAGCAAAACGCACCGGCCGACTGAAGGGTCGGCCGATGCGCGGTTCGGATCGGCACGGCGGACTTCAGGCGGTGGGTGGAGGTTCCGGTCGGGCCGCCGCGGCAGAACTGGATTTCGCCTGCAGATACGCGAGATGCTGATCGAATTGCCCCGGATGGCTCGATTTCGACCGCGCGTCCTCGGGATCCGCCCGCCCCTCGGCCACCAGTTTCGCCAGCCCTTGGTCCAAATCGATCATGCCTTGGTTCGCCGCGGTCTGGATGATCGACGGAAGTTGGTGGGTCTTGGATTCGCGGATCAGATTGCGGACCGCATTCGTCGCCACGAGCATTTCGAACGCGGCGACCCGTCCTTGTCCGCCGGGCCGCTTCACCAACACCTGCGAGACAATGCCCACCAGGTTCACCGCCAACTGGACCCGGATCTGCTGTTGCTGGTGCGTCGGAAAAACATCGATGATGCGGTCGATCGTCTGCACCGCGTCGGTGGTGTGCAGGGTGCCGAACACCAGGTGGCCGGTTTCCGCCGCCGTGATCGCCAGCGCCATGGTCTCCAGATCGCGCATTTCCCCGATCAGGATCACATCGGGGTCTTGGCGGAGCACATGACGAAGCGCCTCCGCGAACGAGTGCGTGTCGGTGCCGAGTTCACGTTGGTTGATCAGCGATCGCTTGTCGGTGTAGACGAATTCGATCGGGTCCTCGATCGTGATGATGTGCTCCGAACGCGACTCGTTGATGTATTGGATCATCGCGGCGAGGGTGGAGGACTTGCCGCAGCCGGTGGGCCCGGTCACGAGCACCAGCCCGCGCGGAGCCTCGCACAGGTCCGCGGTCACCTCGGGAGTTCCAATCGACTCCAACGTTCGAATTTCGAAGGGAATCGCGCGCGCCACCATTCCCATCGAATTCTGCTGTTGGAAAATATTGATCCGGAAGCGCGAGACGCCGCGCACCTCGAACGAAAAGTCCAGTTCGAGTTCCCGTTCGAAGATTTCGCGTTGCAGCGGAGTAAGCAGGGAATGGATCAAATTGCGCACGTCGTCGGCGGAAAACACATCCGGATAGGTATCCACCGGGATCAGGTCGCCGTAGATGCGGTAAAGGGGCCGGCTGCCGGCCTTGAGCACGAGGTCCGAGCCATCGCGCACCTTGATTTCGCGCAGGAGATCGATGATCGGCTGGTTCATTGCGCACCTCCCGCGGCCGGTCCACCCGCCGCCGCCGCCTCGATCGCGGCCTGCTGCATGCGGTTGTAACGTTGCTGCAAATGCAACGGGTTCGATGATTTGGCCAGCGCATGATCCAAGGAAATGGTTCCTTGTTGAACGAGTTTGATCAGGTACTGGTTCAGCGAGATCATGTTGAAATCGGCTCCGGTCTCGATGGCGGAATAGATTTGGTGCGTCTTGCCCTCGCGGAGCAGGGCCCGAATGCCCGGGGTGGCGATCAACATTTCGAACGCCGGGACGCGTCCGGGCTTTCCGGCGAGCGGCAACAGGGTTTGGGAAATGACCGCCTGCAATGTCACCGCGAGCTGCGTTCGCACCTGCTGCTGCTGCTCCGCCGGAAACACGTCGATGATGCGGTCGATCGTCTGCGGGGCGTCCGTGGTATGGAGGGTGGCGAACACCAGGTGGCCCGTTTCCGCGGCGGTGATCGCCAGAGAAATGGTCTCGAGATCGCGCATTTCCCCCACCAGGATCACATCGGGCGCTTGCCGCATCACGTGTTTGAGCGCGCCGGCGAAACTGTGCGTGTCCTGCCCCACCTCGCGTTGCTCGATCGCCGACAGGTTGTCGGTGTGCACGAATTCGATGGGATCCTCGATCGTGACGATGTGGCAGCGCTTGGTGCGGTTGATCTCGTCGATGCACGCGGCGAGGGTGGTGGACTTGCCCGACCCCGTCGGACCGGTCACCAGCACCAAGCCACGTGGAAGGTTGGACAGATTCTTCAAGATCGGCGGCAGGCCCATCTCGTCGATCGATTTGCACTTGGCGGGAATCAAACGCATCACTCCGCCGACGGCGCCCCGCTGCTTGAGCACATTGACGCGAAAACGGGCGACGCCGGGGATGCTGAAGCTCGAGTCGAGTTCCATTTCCCGCTCGAAACGCTCGATCTTCTCCTCGTTGAGCAGACCGTACATCAAACGGCGGGTGTCGTCGGGCGCCAGCCGGGGCATGGGAAGGCGGCGCAGGCGCCCGTGAATACGGATGATCGGCGGCTCGTCCACCCGCAAGTGCAGGTCGGAGCCTTCATGGTCCACCACCATCTGCAACAATTCGTGGATCGTTGGCAGCGTGTCCGTAGGCACGAATGCGGGGGGACCGGAGCGAGGCGACGGCGATTCGGTTTCCACGGCAAAACCTCCCGACCGAGGGCGTTGGGCGAGTATAACACCGAACGATCCCGCGTTTGACGACGTTCGCGCGGATCGTGCCCTCGAGCGGACGACCCGCCGGTCAGTCGTGGTTGGGAAGGACGGGCAGGTTCGGTCGGACCGCCCGGTGGTCGGTCCGTTTGCCCTTTTCCAAAGCTCGAAATTCCCGGGTGAAATCGACCAGATTCCGGGCACACGCTTCCACGAGCGTCCTCCCCTTGTCCGCGGTGGCGAGCGTCGGCGCTCCGGAGACTCCGGTGGGAGTGGCGGACGATGTCCATTGCACCAGTTTCATGGGGCCCCAGCCCTTGGTGAGGTCCACATGGAGGAAACGGCTTCCCTCCTTGCCGGCCGCGCCGCCCAGGTGGTCGGTCGCCAGCGGCATGCGCACCTTCTCGGGATCCAGATGCAAATAGGCCGATGTTTCCATCTCGCACGCATGGGCGGATCCCCCGGGTCCCGAGGTCCGAACCGCCTCCCATTCGTCGCGCACCAGATTGGTCCAGATGGTCGACGCCACCAGAGCATCGGTCTCGAGGGTCGCGCGTCGTGCGATGAATTCGCAGAGGTGCTCGTTGGATCCGTGGCCGTCGATGATCACGATACGGTCGAACCCCGCGTGGGCCACGCTCTTCACGACATCGAGGCAATACTCGATGAAATGGTGGTAGGTGACGTGGATAGTTCCCGGAAAATCCAACGCGTGCTCGTTGTAGCCGTAGGGAATCGTCGGCATCACCAACAACTCACGCGGCGCCAAACGCGCGGCGGCCAGGCACATGGAGCGGGCCAGGAAATTGTCGACATCGAGGGGCAAGTGATGGCCATGCTGTTCCGTGCTGCCGATCGGCAGAAGCACCGTCTTGCGCGCCAGCACCGCGGCGTTGATCTCGGGCCACGTCAATGCGTCGTAAAGGATCTCGTCGAGGGCGTCCATGGGATCAGGCTCCTTGGTCGGGAACGTGGGCGAACCGTGCCAGCGCCGCGGGGTCGGGTTCCACGCCCAGGCCCGGCGTGTTCGGGATGGCGAGGTATCCCTCCTCGTCGAGGCGGAACGCGCCCCCCGACAATTCGTCGATGTACGGTGAGGGCGCGATGTATTCCACGTATTTCGCGACCGGCATCGCCGAGGCGAGGTGCAGGTCGGCGGCGAGGCCGAGCGCGGTGTTCCAGCCGTGGCTCACCACTTGGACGTGGTGGTCCTCGGCCATGCGCGCGATTCGCCGGGCCTCCGAGAGTCCGCCGCATTTCGTCGTATCCGGCTGCAGGATGTCGACCGCGCCGGACACGACCCAAGGCAGGAACGATTGCCTTCGCACGAGCACTTCCCCGGTCGCGATCGGCACCGGGGAATGCTCCCGAAGACGTCGATACCCTTCCAGGTCGTCGGGAGGCAACGCCTCCTCGAACCACCCCACCCCGTAGTCGGCAAGCATCTTCGACGT
>JBJTRZ010000298.1:0-1432 GCA_046076415.1 Armatimonadota bacterium | reverse complement strand
GCGGAGCGTCGCCACATTGGTCGTGGTCCCCTCGACCGTGCCTGTGGTTGGATCGTACTTCAGACGCACCGTCGACGGCAGCGCCGACCGGATCTGCTGCACGATTTCCACCCACGCGTACCGGGACGCGATCGCAGGGTTCACGGTGGTGAATGTCGCCTCGCGAGGATGGGGATCGAGCCGGGCTCTTTCGAACATGGCGAACATCGGCGGCCAATCCACGCAGGGGCCGCCCCACCAGTGCCCCGCCCCGGGTTGCTCGTGGTAGCCAAGGCGCGGATGGCGCAGGCCCTCGAGTTCCGATTTCATCCGACGCGCCTCCGTCACCGGAACATTGTCGTCGGCGTCGCCGTGGAAACCGACGGTTCGTTCGCGACGTTCAAGCGAAGCGGCGATGGATGGCTGGTGGGCACGGCAGCGTTGGTTTCCGCCAAGTCGCCAACGCGGTCCGGCCCATTCAAGCAAGCATTCCGCAATCGCTTCGTGCTGGTGCCCGGGACCCTGGGCACGGCCGTCGAGACCGCGGGGCTTCGTGCCAAGGCGCGCTACGACGCCGAGCAGTTTCAGTATCGGGGCAACGGCGCGGTGGATATCGTCGACGACCGAGTCGCGACGCCGGGGCGCTTGCGGGACCGGGGCGTGATCCTCTACGGCAACCGCGATACCAACGCGGCGTGGAACGCCTACCTTGCCGGATGTCCGATCGACGTTCGGCGCGGAGCGGTGCGTGTGGGAGACCGGACCGTCCGCGGCGACGATCTCGCCTGTCTGATGGTTCGCCCCCGCCGAGATTCGGACACCGCGCATGTCGCGGTCCTCGGGTGCACGGGAATCCCGGGCCGTCGTTTGCTGGAACGACTACCATTTCTGACCAGCGGGGTCGCCTACCCGGATTGGGTGATCGCATCCGCAAAGGCGGCGTCCACGGGAACGGCGGGCGTCGTCGCCGCGGGATGGTTCGGAAACGATTGGTCGCTCGAATCGGGCGAGGCGGCGTGGCGCTGAAGTCGATCCCTGCGGCCCCGCCCGGAACGGTCATCGCACATAGCCCCGCGTCCACGGGGATCTATTTGGCGTCTCCGGCCATCGCCCGACTCGACGACGGATCGTTGCTCGCGAAATGCGATGAACATGGTCCGCGCTCCACGGAGAAAACCGCTGGGCGCACGCGGGTGTACCGATCCGTCGATCAAGGCGCGACGTGGAGCCAGGTTGCCACGCTCGACGGCATCTACTGGGCGTCGCTGTTCGCCGCGCAGGGGGCGGTGTGGTTGCTCGGAACCCAGCGGCAGGATGGGCCGATCGTTTTGCGCCGTTCGGACGATCGGGGACGGTCATGGACGATGCCGGTGGATGGACGGTCGGGGAGGCTCAGGGACGATGGTCGGTACCACGGGGCGCCGACGCCGGTTTTGGAATCCGGGGGGAGAAT
>JBJTRZ010000297.1:0-2520 GCA_046076415.1 Armatimonadota bacterium | reverse complement strand
CGTGAGTCGGCCACGACGGCGCGTACCGAATTGCTCGATGCGGTCGACGGTGTGTGGGTGGAATCGGGAGAGGGCCTGCGCGCGGCTGTTTCGGCGCTCGATGATTGGGAAAAGTCGGACCGGCGCTGCTGCGACGCGCAGGACGAGCTCGACCGCCACCAGCGTACGATCGCCGATCTAGGCACCGATATTCAGGCGTTGTTCGCGGGCTACGACTACGTCACGGAAGCCGATCCCGCCGATGCGCTCAAGGTGTTCCCAACCTGGTTCGACGCTTCGACAGATTGCGCGACCGCGCAGACCAACGCATTGGATCGCCAAACAGACCTCGAATCGCGGTTGCGGGACATGGGCTTGACGTCGTGGGACTCGATCGACGCCGCACGGGACCGGATACGCGAGCGGGCCGAACCCGCCCGGCGTTATGCGGCACTGACCGCCGAGGCGGCCTCCGAAAACCGCTCGGCCGATCTGCTCGCGGAGGATGGCGAGGATGCGGTGCTGCAAAACCACGGCTTGTCGCGCACCTCCGAGCCCACGCGTTTGGAATCGGTGATCGAGGACCTGCGCGTACAATCGGGCCGCGCCGGGGAGTTGCGCGAAACCATCGGAGCCACCCGAAACGCGATCTCCGCAATGCTTTCGCCGAAGGAATTGGCGGAATCCGAACGGGCCCTCGAATTGGGCATCGATGCGCTGCAGGAGCATCTGGCTCAGACGGCCCTTGGCAGCGCGCGGAGGGTGGTCCGGGCCGAAATCGAGCGGTCTGTGCGCGACGAAAACACGCCGGCGGTGGTGGAGAGCGCGAACGCATGGCTACGCACGTTCACCGGCGGGCGTTACGACCAATTGACGGTGCCTGAGATCGCCGAGGGTCGCGGCGCGGACGGCACGGACAAACGCGAATTGACGGTGATCGATCGCCTCGATGACGGACGTGCAAAGTCCATGTCGCAGTTGTCCGCGGGGGCACGTTCTCACCTTACGCTGGCGGTGCGCATCGCGGTGATCGAGGAAGCGGAAAAGCAGTCCCCGAAGTTTCCCTTGGTCATGGACGAGGTTTTGGCAACCTCGGGACCGGAGGCCCGCACGGCGATCGCCTCGGCGGTGCACGCCATCGCCCGCGAGCGGCAGGTGCTTTTCCTCACCAACGATCCCAACGATTTGGCGTTGCTGCGGGAGCAGGCTCCGGCGGGAATCGCCGAATCTTTGGTGGAAGTGGCGCTGCGGGGGCCGATCCCGATGACGGCCGGCCCGAACGCCCCGGAACCCGAGGCGCCCGAACGCGTTCCGGAGAGCCTCCCACTGTGGCAACCGTTCGCGGTCTGGCCCGAGGAATGGCGAATTCGAGCGACGCGCGGGGCGGATTCGGAACCGACGGACGCGATCGATGCGGCGGCGGAGGCCATCCGCATACGCGTGGCCGCAGCGGTCAAGCCCGTCACCTGGCCCGACTTGATGGCATCCGGAACGGTGGGCGATGGAATGAGGGACCGCGTGGCTCTCCTCTTCGGGGGCGCCCCCCTTCCCACGCGGGAGTTCCTCGCACAATTGGGCAGCGTTCCCGGGTTCGGTCCCAGCCGAAAAGCGAACGTGACCAGGTGGTTGCGCGAAAACGGATATCTGGAAGCGGGGCCGGCCGAAGCAGAGCTCGTCGCCGCGGCGATGCCGTATCTGGAGGGCAAGGTCGACCTGCCCGGGTTGGTGGCGCTGGGTTTGGCGCGATTCTTCGAACCCTATCTGGACCGGACGGGCGCCGGCGACACCGACCCGAGCTGAGCGGGGCCGGCGCGCCGATCAGTCCGCGAGTTCGATCGTGTGCACGAACACATGCTCGCCGATCGCGGGGCAACGCGCCGCCCACGAACCGTCGGGTGCGACCACGCCGCCGGGAGAACTCGGCGGACGATCGACGGGATGCGCGTTGTCGACGGTCACGATCCAAAGGCCGTGGGCGCGTGCGCGCAGGCGAAGGTTCGATTCATGGAACGCGGCGTGGACCGGGTCCAGCAGGTCGTCTCCACGTCCCCCGTTCACCGCGTGGAAGATCACCCGGACACCTCGATTGGCCAATTCCCACGTGAGGTGTGGGTCCGGCATCGGCGTGCAGGCCGGGTTCGCCCACAGATCGTCGCAAATCAGTCCACCCACGGGAATCCCATCTACTTCGCACGTTCGAAGCGGGCGAAACGAGTAGTGTTCGATCTCTCCGCGGGTCGGTTCGGTCATGGAACCGCAGCGCAGGGTCTTGTCGTGGCAACCGAGGTAGGTGCCTTCCTTGTCGTGGAAGCGCAGGGTGTTGTGGCAACGTCCATCCGATTCGATCCAGCAGGTACCGAGGGCCAGCGCCAGGCCGCGGGAACGCGCCCGCTCGGTGATGCGCACCAACGCTTCGGAGGTGGCGCGCTGGTCGAACCGGTGGGTGTAGCCGCTCAACGATCCCTCGGGCGTAAGAAGGATGTCGGCGCCGGCTTCCGATGCCACGTCGATGGCCCGCGCGATCGTCGCCTCGTTCGCGTC
>JBJTRZ010000296.1:0-7759 GCA_046076415.1 Armatimonadota bacterium | reverse complement strand
GGCGGCGGCCACGGGAGCGGCGGCGGAAACGCCGAACTTCTCCTGCAGGGCCTTCACGAGTTCGGCCAATTCGAGGACCGTCATCTTCTCGATGGCGGCGATGAGTTCTTCGGAGGTCATGGTTAATATCCTTTCAGCGGGTGCCGGTTCGGGAGAATCCGAACCGGCGAAACATCAAGCGGCGGCCTTCTGATCCTCGATGGCCTTGAGCGTGTAGACGAAGTTCGAAAGCACCGCGTGCAGCGTGCCCACGAAGCCCGCGACCGGGCTGTTGAAGGCGCCGAGCAACTGGGACAGCAACACGTCGCGCGGCGGAACCTTCGCAAGCGCATCGATCTGCGCCGCGTCGTAGAATCGCCCCCCAACGACACCACCCTTGATCTTGAGCGGCGTGTTGCGGTTCGCGGCAATGTAGTCGGACACGGCCTTGGCGACCGCGACGGGATCCTTGAAGGCGTAGGTCGCAGCCGTGGTGCCGTTGAGCGCCGCGTCGAGTCGCGGATCCGCAGCGAGAACGCCATCGGCCGCCCGGCGGAACAAGGTATTCTTGACCACCGAAAAGTCGCCGTCGCCCGCTTCGCGCAACCGCCGACGCAGGTCCGCCATCTGCGGGACCGTCAGGCCGATGTATTCGGACAGGATGACCGCTTCGCAACCACGGAGCATTTCCGCGGTCTGATCGAGCACTTCGCCCTTGAGCGCGGCCGGTTTTTTCTTGATCTGCCGGCTAACGCCGGATTTCTTTGCCATAGATAGATTCCTCTCGTTTCCGAGACGGGAAACAAGAAACCCTCGGTCCCAAGAAGACCGAGGGCGATACAGGGCAAGCCCGCACCGTGTTCTCCTCGGCAGGCGTGGCCTCGTTGAAGGACCACATTAAGCACACGGGGTGCACCGGCTGTCTCAGGGGAAAGGCGACGTTTCCGGCGGGTAGTCTATCGTGCCGTCATACGTGTGTCAAGCCGTACGGGCGTCCGGCCACAATTCGTCGAGCGTATCCACAATTCGACCCGGGCGCATTTCGGTCGGAGCGCATTCGGCTTGCTCGCGATCGGTCACCCCGGTCAACACAAGGACGGAAGCGACTCCACATCGATTCGCGCAGAGAATGTCGGTGTCGGGACGATCGCCCACCATGACGACATCCGCCGGGCCGAGGGCATGCCGCGCCATGAGCAAGTCCAGGCCGTGACGTTCCGGTTTGCCAACCGTGGTTGGCTCGGTTTCGGACGCGGCGGCGACGGCGGCGACGATGCTCCCCCCGCCGGGGATGACGCCGGTTTCGGTCGGGTACTGCGTGTCGCGATTCGTGGCGATGAAGCGCGCGCCCCGGAGTATGCATTGCTGCGCCCGCAGCAGCGTTTCATAGCGGAATTCGCGATCGAGGCCGACCACGACATGGTCGCATTCGTGATCCCGTTCCACCGGATCCACGGTGGATCGCACGGAAATGCCGACCCGTTCCATCTCGTCGCGGATTCCCGGTCCACCGACGGCGAACACCGTGGCGCCGCGGCCCACGGTCTCCTCGCGCAGGTACCAAGCGGAGATCGACGCCGATGTGACGATTTCCTCTTCGGTGCACGGCATGCCGAGGCGGGTGAGTTTCGCAACGTAAACCGTGCGCGGCTGGCTGGAGTTGTTCGTCAGGAATGCAACCGCGACACCGGCCGAGCGGAGACGTTCGATGCATCGAGGCGCCTCCGGAATCACGGTTTCCCCTCGGAACAGGACACCGTCGAGATCGAATACGCACAATCGCGGCAAACGCATCCCGAAAGACTATCATGCCCTTCGATCCTCGCTCCAGCGACCTGTCGGAGGCTGTATACTGTCGTTCGTGCCATGGGAACGGTGTCGGTGATCGCCGGCGTGCGGCAACGGTTGTCCGAACGACCCGCGCTTGCCCAATTCGTGAAATTCTGCGTCATCGGGGCGACATCGTTCGCCATCGACGTTGGATTGCTGAACCTTCTCCACTTCGGAGCAGGGTTTGCGCTATTCGCATCCAAGGCCGTGTCGTTTCTCGCCGGAGTCACCAATGGTTTCTTTTGGAACAGTCGGTGGACTTTCCGCGAACTGCGCGGCGACCTGCGGGCCCAATACCCGAAGTTCGTCGCCACCAATTTGGTTGGTCTGTTGCTGAATCTGGGCATCATGACCGGCAGCATCGTCGCCGCGACGCGATTGGGCTGGGTCCACGCGGACCGCTCCCCCACCGAAATCGTCGGCCTCGTCGTCTCCGGAGCCGGCAAGAAAGCGTTCAATCCCGTGACCGTCAACGGCGCGATCGTCGTCGCCACGGTCGTGGTCACCGCATGGAATTTCAGCGCCGCCAAGTTCATCACGTTTAGAAAGTAACCCCGCCGCGTCAACGGCGATGCGCCGGGTCGGGGAAGAAGCATTGTCGAAGGAAATCATAGTCAACGGCGATCCGCGCGAGACGCGTATCGCGGTGCGCGAGGACGGACAGTTGGTCGAGCTGCACATCGAGCGCGGCGAGCGCGTCGTTGGCAGCATCTACAAGGGGCGGGTCGACAATGTCGTCATGGGCCAGGATGCCGCGTTCGTGGACATCGGCCTCGAGCGCAACGCATACCTTTCGGCCGGCGACATCGTGCCTGTCTCCGGCGAGGAATCGGACGAGGACGATACCCACGACCGCCGCGGACGACGCCCTCGAACGTTCGCGCCCATCCGCGACTTGGTGCGCCGAAATCAGGAAATCCTGGTGCAGGTGGTCAAGGGTCCTCGCGGGACCAAAGGAAGTCGGGTCTCCACCCGGATCTCCTTGCCGGGACGATATCTGGTCTTCATGCCGGACGAAAACAGCACCGGAGTATCGCGCAAGATCGACGACCCCCGAGAGCGCGATCGTCTGAAGCGCATCATCGAAGGCATTCGCCACCCCGGCTACGGGTTGATCGTTCGCACGGAAGCCGAAGGGAAGACGGAGCGCGAACTTCGTCAGGATCTTGAGTATCTCGAACGAACCTGGTCGGAGATTCGCCAAAAGGCCGAGGGAACCCGGGCTCCCAATCTCGTTTATCAGGACCTTACGCTCTTGTTCCGTATCTTGCGCGACGCGTTCGGTTCGGATGTCGATCAGTTGGTGTTGGATTCCGCCGACGATTTCCGGAAGGCGCACGAGCTGCTCGATTTCTTCGGCCCTTCGCTCAAGGATCGGGTAGTCCTTTACGACGGTGAGAAGGCGATCTTCGATCATTTCGGATTGGAGGCCGACATCGAGCGTCAGCTGCGACGTCGCGTGCCATTGCGCTCGGGCGGGTACCTGGTGATCGACCAGACGGAAGCGTTGGTCGCCATCGATGTGAATTCGGGCAAATTCGGAGGGCGCACCGAAGGCCTCGCCGACACCATCGTTCAAACCAATCTCGAGGCGGTCAACGAGATTGCCCGCCAGCTGCGGCTCCGGGACATGGGCGGCATTTTGGTGCTCGACTTGATCGACATGAATTCGGCCACCGATCGCCGCAAGGTGGAGACGGCGCTGGAATCGGCGCTCAAGACCGATAAGAATCGGTGCAAGATCAGCCACATTTCCCCTCTCGGCCTTATCGAGATGACGCGCAAGCGGACCGGGGAGACGGTCACCGAGCAGATGGACCAGCCCTGCCATTACTGCGAGGGAACCGGCCGGATCGCCTCGGCCGAATCGGTATCGTTCCGTATTCAGCGCGAACTGCGCCGCCTCTCGAGGCAACAAAAATCGGAGGCGTTCCAAGTCCAGTGCCACCCCTTCGTCGCCGCGCACTTCGTGGGCGAGGAGGGCGAGGAGGTCGAGGCTCTGGAGCATGCGATCGGTCGCGGCGTCTACGTTCGCGCGGCCATCGGAGTCCATCAGGAGCAGTTCGAGATCGCCGGGGGCCGTCTGGACGAAATGGACCGACGACACGCCACGCTGCGACGGGGCCAGATCGTCGAAGGCCGGGTCGCCTACGTGGGTGAATCCGCCCAAGGCGAAGCGTTGCTGGTGACCGACGACGGGCATTTGGTTTCGATCCCCCAGGGCAACCGGCAGCTGCGGCAGTCGGTGCGTGCGCGAATCACCTCTGTCGGTCGTTCGGTCGCCAAAGCGGAACCGGTCGTCAAGGGGGATGGTGGCGGACGGGGTGGAGACGGCGACGTGCCGCCCGCCGCGCCGACCAAACCCTCGGAGGGCTCCGCCGAGGCGGGAGCCGCCGGAAGTGGACGCCGCCGCCGACGGCGCGGTGGCCGCGACAACGCCGCCGCCGCCTGACGCCCCCTATTCCTGTCGGAGGCGCGGGGACACGCGATCTCCGGCAGGAGCCAGCGTTTCGTTCGGCGAAACGATTCTTCGGCAATCCTGCCTCAAGAGGACGCATCCATGAACACTGAAATCGCCGCCATTTCCGATTCCAGCGACGCCGTCGAGGCCAAACCCCTCCGGGTCGGCTTCATCGGTTGCGGCGGAATCGCGCAGACGCACATCAACTATCTGAGCCGTATCCCCGGCGTCAGCGTCGTCGCCGGCGCCGACATCCGACCCGTCGCGCTCGACCATATGCACAAGGCCCACGGGGTCTCCCGCGATCATTTGTTCGAAGACTACCGAACCATGCTCGCGACGGTTGGCAATGACATCGACGCCATTTCGGTCTGCACGCCCAATGGAGTTCATGCCGAAGCCGCGATCGCGGCCGCCAACGCGGGCAAGGACATCCTGTGCGAAAAGCCGATCGCGATGAACCCGACCGAGGCGGCCGCGATGGCCGAGGCGGTCCATCGCAACAAGGTCAAGTTCGTGATGGGCTTCCAGCACCGGTACGAGCCGCGTTCGAAATACGTGCGGGACCTGGTCGAGAGCGGTGCCCTCGGAAAAATCCTGTACGTTCGTGCCCAAGCCCTCCGCCGCCGCGGTATTCCCAACTGGGGCGTGTTCGGCCGCAAGGAACTTCAGGGCGGCGGTCCCATGATCGATATCGGAGTGCACATCCTCGATACCGCCTACTCCCTGATCGGCACCCCCAACCCGATCACCGCCACCGGCAACACGTTCACCTGGCACGGCGACAAGCCCTCCGATGTCAAAAGCCAGTGGCCCAACTGGGACTGGAAGACCTACACGGTCGAGGATTTGGCCGTGGGCATGATCCGATTCGATACCGGAGCGATGCTCACGCTCGAGTCCAGCTTCGTCAGCCATATTCCCGAGGATGTGTTCGATATCCAGATCTTCGGCGAAAAGGGCGGTGTCGTCTGGAGCACCAGCGAAACCTTCACCGACTACCAAACCTACATGATCAACGCCAAACCGGCGTTCATTCCCCAATGGGACATGTGGGAATACAAGATCCGACACTTTGTCGAGGTGGTGCGCGACGGTCGCACGAACGAGTGTCCGGTCGAGCATGGTGTCATGGTCCAGAAGATGCTCTCGGGAATCTACGCCTCCGCCGAGGCGGGACGGGAAGTGTCCCTCACCTGACGGATCCAGGTTTGGTTTCAAGTCCCTCCGGCATGCTCGCCGGGGGGACTTTTTCGTTTCGGAAGGTGCGTGGCAATCCCGCGGCGAACGGGCCGCCATGATACGACTCGCCGAGTTCCTTCCTCCCGAACCGTCGTTGCTTTGGGATCTTGCCCGCCAAGCTGGCGTCGAATCGGCCGTTGCTGGCCTTCCGCTCCCTTCGGACTGCCTTCCAGGCGAGTCTCCGTGGGATCACGGACCGCTGGAGCGGATGCGGGACCGTTACGCTGCAGCCGGATTTCGCATCGACGTGATCGAGGCGCGTCCCCCGCTCAACCTGGCCAAGCGCGGTCTGCCCGGAGGCGATGCCGAGGTGGAGACCGTGTGCACATTGATCGAGAACATGGGGCGGCTCGGCATCCCGGTCTGGTGCTACGAATGGATGGCCGATTTCAATTGGCTGCGCACCCGCACCGATGCGCCCTCGCGGGGCGGATCGGTGGTGACCGCATACGATCATCAGGAGATGGAGGCGCGCGGCATTTCTTCGAACGGGCCGCTCTCCGAGGACTTGTTGTGGGCGACCCTGACGCGTTTTCTGGAGCGGGTGCTGCCCGTGGCGGAAAAGGCGGGAGTGCGCCTCGCGATGCATCCCGATGATCCACCGCGGTCGCCGATTCGAGGTGTCGGCCGCATCATGCGCTCCATCGAGAATTTCGAAACACTGCTGGCCATTTCCCGGTCACCGATGCACGGTATATGCCTCTGCCAGGGAAACTTTGCGCTCATGACCGACGACCTCCCGGCCGCGATTCGTAGATTGGGAGCCGCCGGGAAAATCTTCTTCGTGCACTTCCGCGACGTCGTCGGCGACGTCGATAATTTCGAGGAAGCTTGGCACGATGCGGGAAAAACCGACATGGTTGCGTGCATGCGCGCCTACAAGGACATCGAATTCGACGGAGCCTTGCGTCCAGACCACGTGCCCACGGTTTCAGGCGATTCCAATGCCGACGCAGGGTATTCCGCCTACGGGCGATTGTATGCCTTGGGATACATTCGTGGGCTGCGCGAGTCGATGTTGGCGGAGAAATAAACGACGAGGCTCAGAGCACCAGGTTGGCGCGCCGATCGTCGGACTCGTTGCGACGTGCTTCGACGAGCGCTTCGGCACGTTGATAGGCCAGCGGATCCTCGACAAACGGATCGAGTTCCCGGGGTTCGATCGTTTTCCTTCCGACCGTGTCGTCGACCGTCGGGCCGTTGATCCAGCCGGTGATGCGTTCGACGACACGATCGTAGGGGCGCTTCACGGACGCCATGTTTTTCCTGTTCCTTCCACTCACGGCGGAAGGTAAGGCAAGGGTCGTGCCGGACCGCGAAAACCCGGTGCAAAAACGGATGCAGAGGCCGCTCGGACGTCAATTGTCCCAGGTGCGGGGTCGGTGCTGTGCATCGGGCACCACGTGATTGTGCCGGAAGATATGCCGAGCCTTCGCCGACCAGGCGTTCCATGTCGACTCCGGAATCGAGACGCGCCGTTCGTCCATCCACGACCTTTGGTAAACGATCGCCAACATGGTTCGGTGTCTTTCCGAACGGTTGGGCATTCCGCGATGCCAGACACGCAAATCGCGCAGCACCAACGAGCCGACCGGCAGGTTGGTCCGTATCGATGGAAATGCCTGTGCGCGCGGACCGATGTCGCCCGGGTTGTCTTCCGGTCCATCGGGAACGTGATGGGTTCCCGGCCAAACTTCGGTGCTGCCGTTGCCCTCGTGGAATTCGCAAAGGGGCACATTGACCACCATGATCGCCACCGGATGCGCAACGGCGCACTCGGTGCCAAAGAGCGAGCCGGTATCCCGGTGGATAGGCTGAAGTCCGGATCCGGGAAACGCCGTATTCGTGTGCACGAACGAGCAACGAAAATCCGATCCCAGCAAGGCATCCATGATTTGGCACGCAATCGGATGGGCCACCACATCCGAGTGGACGCACAACCCGGTGAGCGGCGGAAAATACCCGACGTGCCGCTCACCGAACGTTTTTCCCGTCAACGCATCCAATCCCCCTATGGAATCGAGATGCGCCGCCAGAACCGCGTCGTGCTCGGACCGCAAACGCGCCACGAACGCTTCGTCGAAAGAATAACTATTACTTTCTTCCTGCCTCACTTTTATAAGTGGTATAATAAACTATTAAGTCTGCTTCACTTTTATAAGTAGTAAAGTAGATTTTCCAATTAGCTTCGCTTTTGTAGGTTGTGGTATACCAAATACCTGACTGGGGCTTGGCTTCGCTTTTGTA
>JBJTRZ010000295.1:0-2283 GCA_046076415.1 Armatimonadota bacterium | reverse complement strand
GCGGCGTGCGCGCCAGCGGCCTACGGCGGCGACGATCCGGTCCAAACCCGTTCGACGCGTGAACACCCGCATACGGACACCGGCCCCGTCCCAGAATGCTCCGGGCAGGAATGGAAACCACCAGAGGCACGATTCCCACGAGATCGGACCGACGTCCATCATCGGCGTGATGAGCAGCAGGTGGAAAGCCCACATGGCGGCGACGACGATGGTGCGTACCAACGGCTTGGGAACCGCGAGGACGGTCAGGGGAGACAGCCACTCGATTCCGATGGTGGCCCAGGTCATCAGGCGGAGCAGGAAGACGGGCAACGAGCGTACCCATAGGCCGATGGTGGTCTCGTACTGCTGGATGCCCAGGGCATACCAAAGCGCCGAGCCTTCCGCTCCCCATTCGACACCGGTCTTGAGCGCGGCGGTGCTCCAGTACACGATGGCGCACTGCAGCATCAGGCCGAAGGTCGCCACGGATATCGTGGAATCCGGGACCGTTTTGCCGTAGGCCTTGAGTTTTCCGATGGCGCCGTCGATCGACCAGCGGGCTCCGAGGGGGAGGAACATCGCCCAGAAGGCAACGATCCGCAGCATTTGATCGCCCCCGTGGAGGATGATCGGGTTGCGGTTGTGGACTTGGACGATCAGGAACCAGCACAGGAAGGCGAAGAACCGGGTCTGCCAGCCGAGGATCAGCAACAGCCCGGCGAGGCAAGTGATGGCCAGCAACACCGCCGGCAGGGTGGGGCCGGTGTCGTACGCATACAGGGTGGCCATCCACCAGTACGAACCGGACCAGTTCTGCTTGAGCGCATCGAGCGGGTAGGTGCCCCGATCGGTGTAATGCGCCACGAGGTCGACCGCGCGGAACGCCGCATCGACGGCGACCATCGCACCGAGGGCGATCCGAAGTGCCGCCAAGCTGCGCAGATCGACCGCGAAGGTGCGGTGCCACCACGGCGCAAGGCGCCGGAAGTGGGTGGGCTGGGCGGTCGTCGCGGTGTTGTCGGCCACGTCAGCGTTTGGCGACGATGCGATCCGCTTGTCCGAGCGCCCGGGCAAGCCGCGCGTCGGCTGTGTGGAAGTTGAAGATCGCCTGCACGTAGTTCGTCTGGGCCTGGACCAGCTGGGTCTGGGCGGTGATGATTTCCACGATGCTGCCGATGCCTTCCCGCTTGGATTCGACGGCCTTCTCGTAGGCGGTTTGGGCGGCGAGCTGTGCGGCGGCGGTGGCGGGAAGCGTGAATCGCGCTTGTTGGAGATTGCGCCACGCCTGCTCGACCTCGAGGATCACCCCTTGCCGTTGGTTGTCGACCTGCGCGATCGTGGCGCGCTGCTGCGCTTCCGCGGCGCGGATTCCCATGCGAGCATTGCCCCCGTCGAAGAGTGGGCCGGTGAGCGACATGGAGAGGATTTTGTTGTTGCCGATCGACGTGAACGGATCGTTCTTGGCATCGAACTGGTACCGCGCGGTGGCATCGACGGTGACCTGCGGTCCGGCGTTGATCTTCGAGAGGCGAACGCTCGCCCCGCCCACTTCGATGTTCGCGCGTCCCTGCGCGAGATCGGGTCGTTCCCCGATGGCCTTCTCGATCAGCTTGGGAATCGCGGTGTCGGACGGCGACGCCGGGGTGATCCCGTCTACCACGGCCACCATAGGGGCGCTGGGATCGGGCGCCGGAACTTGCGGGAGGGAAAACGCGAGCGGTTCGGTGATTCCCATCGCGTTGCGAAGCTGCGTGCGGGCAATGTCGGCGTTGTTGCGCGCCTGCAGCAGCGAAACCTGTGCGTTGAGGTAATCCGCTTGCGGCTGGAGATTGTCCTTCTCGGCGGCGAGTCCGGCGGTGATTTGGGCTTGGATGAGATCGAGCGTATTCTTGGCGCGGTCCACCTGGGCCTCGGACACGTTCACCAAGGCCTCGGTGCGCAGCGCCGAATAGTACGCATCCGCCACGTTGCCGATGGTCGTCTGGCGGGCGTTCTCCTCCGCGAATGTGGAGCCGCGGAGGTTCCATTTGGCCTGTCGGATCGAAACATCGCGATTTCCCGAGTCGAGCACGCGCAGCGTGGTGCTCAGGTCCTCCTGCCGCGTGGTGACCGAGCGGGTCTGGGTGACGGGAACGACGATGCCACCGGGGAGGATTTGGTTGATGGTTCCGGTGTTGGTGAGGGCCTGCACCTGGTAGGTGGGGGTGACCCGCGGGAGATAGGCAGTTTTGGCCTGATTGAGGCGAGCCTCCGAAGCCTGCCGGTTCGCGCGCGCCGCGGCCAGGGTCGGTTGCCGCTCGA
>JBJTRZ010000294.1:0-3739 GCA_046076415.1 Armatimonadota bacterium | reverse complement strand
TGTTGGCGACCGGCCTCGGCAACTACCTACATACTCCCTACCATTTCCTCGGCCAAGCCAAAACCAGCGTCTACGAGGACGAGTTCATCCATCCGTCCCAAGAAGAGAAGCGCTCCAGGGTCCGCCCCGGTGAATTCAAATACTTGTTCGTTTATCCGTTCGTGAAGACGCGCGCGTGGTTCCAGCTACCGATGGAGGAGCGGGGCCGCATGATGAAGGAGCACATCCGCACCGGCCACGAGTATCCGAGCATCAAGCTCAACACGATCTACTCGTTCGGTATCGACGACCAGGAATGGGTGGTGGCTTTCGAAAGCAATCGTCCCTCCGACTTCGTCGATCTGGTGATGGAGCTGCGCCATTCCGAAGCTTCGGCCTACACCCTGCGGGACACGCCGATCTTCACCTGTGTCCGCCGCGAACTGCGCGAGTCCCTCGACCTCTTGGGGGGATGACCCCCCGAACCTCCGGAGAATCTCGAAACCATGCAAGTGAACCTCGTTTACCATGTCTCCTTCCACGCGGGCATGGCCGACCAACCGATACTCCAGCACCTTTTCCGCCGCTTCGAACTGGAGATCGTGGTGCGCCGTGCCATCCTTTCCCCCGAGGGGGGATGGGCCGAATTGGAGGTCAAGGGATCGCTGGAGGAGGCGAATCGGGCGCTTGCCTGGCTGCAGACCACCGGGGTGGGCACCACGGGCCCGTTGGTGGAGGAGGAAGCCTCCGGGGTTTCCGGTCGGAGCATGGTCGTGGGCACCGGACGCGGCACCTGATTCCCATTTCATCCTGAACGAAAACGCCCCCGGACCATCATCCCGGGGCGTTGTTTATTCGGGGGGGCGCGACGCGGCGGCCGCTCATTGCTCTTCGTCGAGCTCGTCGTCCACCGCTCCCGAGGTATCGGTGTAACTTGCGATTTCCTCGCCTCGGTACACGGTCACCAGAAAGTCCTCCCGGTCGAAGTTCGGAAGGTAGGATTGCACGACCTCATCGTCGATCTGCGCGATCAAGCCCTCCTCGTCCTCGCGCGGCAGGCTCGCCTCGAGAATCAGGGTGCCATGGATGGTTTCGTGGGCGAAATGCAGGTCCATCTGTCCGACACGATTCTCTCCATCCCAGATCAGATAGACCTCGCTGCTGGGAGTGCGCACGACCCGGTTCAGGCGATACGCCGTCGGAATCCGCTCTTCGTCCATGGCGTCCATTCTATCGCACGGGGGGCAAACGAAACGCCCGCCGGATCGGCGGGCGTTCGGGTTCAGGCCATTCCCGGCTCGAGGCGCGGCCGTGGCAATGGAGTTCGATTCGCCGCTGGTGCCTCCGGTTCGGGTCCCCCGCCCGACGCGGGCGGCGTGGAGGGCGGCGACGGAGGTTCGGGCGTGCGCCCTCCGTCTTCCGGCACCACTGCGTCCTGAATCAACGACAGGAACAGGTCGCGGTCGAGGGTTTCGTGCTCCATCAACGCATCCGTCAAGCGATCGAGCAGATGCCGATTGCTTTCGAGGACTGCTTGCGCACGCTGATAGTTGCGATCGATGAACGCACGGATCTCCTCGTCGATGAGCTTCGCCACCTCGTCGGAATAGTCGCGTTCCTGTAGGATGCCGTCGCGACCCACGAACGGATTGCCGTTTCCACGACCGATCCGACGGTTGCCGAGTCGATCCGACATCCCGTAATCGCACACCATGGCTTCCGCGATGCGCGTGACCTGGTTGAGATCCGACGAGGCTCCGGTGTTGATCTCGCCGTAGACAAGCAGTTCCGCGATGCGCCCGCCCATGGCCATGGCGATCATGTCCTGGAACTCCGACTTGGTCCGCCCCTCGCGCGTCTCGTCCGGAAGGTTGATCGTCACGCCGCCCGCGTTCCCACGGGCCACGATCGTGACCTTGTGGATTGGGTCGGCATGGGCGAGCAATTCGCCGACGATCGCGTGGCCGGCCTCGTGGACAGCGACACGGCGCAGCGTGTCCTTGGCGCGTACCCGGCTCCGGCGTGCCGGACCCATCATTTCCCGATCGATCGCTTCCTCGAGGTCCACCGTTTCGATCTGGCGCTTGTCGCGGCGCGCGGCGAGGAGAGCGGCTTCATTGATGAGATTCGCAAGTTCGGCACCGGAGAACCCCGGAGTCCGCTTTGCGAGGATGGCCAGATCCACCTCGGGCGCCAACGGCTTGCCCTTGGTGTGGACCTTGAGGATGGCCTCGCGACCCTTGACGTCGGGCGCGTCGACGATCACTCGACGGTCGAAACGGCCGGGGCGCAGCAACGCGGGATCGAGCACGTCCGCGCGGTTCGTGGCCGCGATCACGATCACTCCGGCGTTCGGATCGAACCCATCCATCTCCACCAACAACTGATTCAGGGTCTGCTCACGCTCGTCGTGTCCGCCACCCCAACCCGCTCCGCGTTGACGCCCCACCGCGTCGATCTCGTCGATGAAGACCAGGCACGGACGGTTCTGCTTGGCGGTTTCGAAAAGATCGCGGACACGGCTCGCGCCGACGCCAACGAACATCTCGACGAAATCGGAACCGGAAATGTGGAAGAACGGCACTCCGGCCTCGCCGGCGACCGCGCGGGCCAACAGCGTCTTGCCCGTGCCGGGAGGCCCGAGCAGGAGAACTCACTTGGGAATCTTGGCGCCCAGCGCCTGGAAACGGCGGGCGTTCTTGAGGAACTCGACAATCTCCTGCAGGTTCTGCTTGGCTTCCTCGACGCCGGCGACATCGTCGAATGTCACCTTTTGGCTGTTGTCGGACAAGCGGCGGGGACGCGCCCGGCCGAAGTTCATGGCCTGGTTGCTGTTGCCCTGCATCGGACGGAAAAAGAACATCCACATGACCGCGAAAATGATGAGCGGCACCAATGCGGAAATGGCGAACCCGTAAAGAAGATCCCCGAGTCCTTCGGGTTCGACGCGAATGCCGATTCCCTTGGCATGGAAACGCTCGACCAGATTGTTGATCAAGTCGCCGGACTGGGGAAGCGTGACCACGAAATCGCGCGTGTCGCCTGTCGTTCCGGGAGCGTTCGGAGAGTACTTGCCGTAGAGCGTGTACTTCTTGATCGACGCTTCCTGAATCAGCGAGGCAGAGTTTTCGACCTCGTCGAGCAGGCGCCCGAGCGGGACCTCCTTGGGGCCGTTCAGGCCGAACGGCATGCGAACAAATGGTCGCATCCAAAGGAAGGTGACGATCAACAGGGCGATGACCAGGATCCACCGCGACAACCAACGGTTCAAACGAGACCCTCCCCGGGGACCAGGACCAACCCGGAACCCGCCGCCATTCGTCGCGGGGCGCGGCCGACCGCACCTTCGCCTGACGGCGGGCACCCCTCCGGAACGTGCACGAAGTATACCACGCGGGGCCTCCCGGACAGGCCGGGCACATCCCCGTTCCAATACCGTGCGGACCCGTCGCAAGTTCCCCGGAAGGGGAGGGGGGAAGCGTGCGCGAATACCGTTTCCGATGGAGGCGATCCTCTTCCTGGAAGTACCCGGACCCGGCGCGCTCGCGCGTTTCATGGAACGACGCGGAGGCGACGACCCCGACCCGGTCGATGTGTGGCTGACGGATGCCCTCGGGCCGTCGACGCGGCGCGCCTTGTTCGGACCAGGTTCGGGTCAGAAGTTCGACACACGGTGTGTATGTCGCGCATTGCCTCTTGCACGCGCGTGCACCCGCGCGGCGACCTCGGTTGGCGCGGGAGGGTGTAGAGTATCGCGAGG
>JBJTRZ010000293.1:0-6493 GCA_046076415.1 Armatimonadota bacterium | reverse complement strand
CGGACCACAAAGTATCAACGGCGGAAGACTTCCCGACGGTGCGTACTACTACCAAGTCACGGATCCGAGCGTGAAGGTCCTGCTCTCGACCGATAGCGTGCGCAATCGCCGGCTGCGGGTGCAGGGAGGACACGTGCTTGGCGCGCTGCCCGATCCCATTGAACCCATGACCTATCCCGGGCACCCCAACGGCCAGTTGCTGATGTCGCCGGACCGGCAAGGGGTTCGCCTCTTTCCCTACGACACCACGCCCAATGGCGGCGGTGTCTACAAGGTCTGGATGACGCCGGTCGCAAGCTTCGCGCCGGATCAAGGATCGTTTGGATTCCTTCACGGCCAGTCCAAAACCGACAACTTCAAGGTTCAGGACGGCGGCGGGGGACCGAGCGAAAGCACCGCGTCGTTCGTGATCCGCAAATACGAGGATCGCAACGCCAACGGGGCCAACGATCTCGAACCGGTGCTCGACGGCTGGCACTTCCAGGTGCAGGTCACCGACGCGCAGGGAAATGCGGTGGCGACCTTGCCGGTGGACCCGGTGACCGGCGAACCCGACGCCAATGGCACCACGACTCCCGGTGAGACCACGGTCAACACCGCGGTGCTTGTGCCGTCGCAATATCCGCTCATCTGGACCATCCGCGAGGTGCAGCGGCCCAACTGGCGCCAAACGGACCCGTCGGACGGCGATCCCGGAGCCGCGTTCATCGATGGACAGTGGGTCTACACGGGAACTTTGGTCAACGCGGCCGGTGGCGTGGTGGTGGTCGAGTTCGGAAACGCGCACTACGCGAACATTTCCGGCCTCAAGTACCACGACATGAACGGCAACGGCACCCGGGATGCGGGAGAACCGCCGCTCGCCGGTTTCTCGTTCGAGGTGACCGTGGCCGGCGATTCCACGACCGTGGTTTCCGGTGCCGACGGCGTGTTCACTTCCGGTCCCCATCTCGTGGGATCCGAGGGGGCGGTGCGGGAAATCGGTCCCGACGCTCCGTGGCGCCAGACCGAGCCGGCGATGGGTGGAGGCCACTCCGGAACGCTCGACGCCGACGTGACCGGATTGTCCTTCGGCAATGCCCGCTACTATCCGATCCGTGGCGTCAAGTACCACGATCGCAACGGCAACGGGACGCGCGACACGGACGAACCCGGGTTGGACGGTTGGACCTTCCACCTCTCGGTGGACGGTATGCCGGTCGGCTCCGCCGTTTCCGGCATGGACGGCACGTGGCGCTCCGAGGGCGAATTCCTCGAGGGATTGCCGGTCATGGCGACGGAGGAACCCCGCGAGGATTGGCGCCAGACCGAACCCGCGCTGGGGCAACCCGCCCGCGGACTCGTCGACGGTGAATCCGTCCTGGTTTTCGGCAACGCCCGCTTGCTGCCCATCGAGGGCTTCAAGTACGAGGATCGCAACGGCAACGGCCAGCGGGATCCGGGCGAGCAGGGCGTCGGAGGCTTCTGGTTCGACGTCGTCGTGACGTCGATGCAGGACGGTCCGCAGGCGTTCCGTGTGGAATCCGGCGCGGACGGCACTTGGGCGTTGCCCGGCCGATTCCTCGAGGGCTCGACCTACGTGGCGTCCGAGGATCACTCCGGCCCACGGTACTGGTACCAAACCGAACCGGCGATGGGTGCGGGATACTCCGGCATCCTGGCCGACCCGATCCGCTTGGTGTTCGGCAACGCCCATCGCTTGCCGCTCCACGGACGGAAGTACTACGACAGCAACGCCAACGGGCGCTACGACGATCCGGTCTTCAACACGGGACTGGGCGGCATTCGGATCCGCATCCATGTGGTGCAGCCGGAAGGCGCTCCGGTCATCGACGAGGAAGCGATCACCAATCCGGACGGCACGTGGTGCTCGCCCGGCGAATACCTCGCCGGATCGACGTTCACGGTCTGCGAGGTGGTTCCGACCGGTTGGGTCGGCACGGCTCCGGTTGGCGGATGCCATGAAGGCACGATCGGCAACGATCCGGTTTTCGGGCTGAACTTCCTGAACTTCCGGCTCGGCGGCGATGGGGGACGGACCTTGGGTTTCTGGTCGAACAAGAACGGCCAGGCGCTCGTGGGTTCCGATGATCTCGCCATGCTGCGATCAATGAATCTCGTGAACGGCAACGGCACGGCGTTCGATCCCCTCACCAAGGATCAACTCCGCACGTTCCTGCTCGGAGCAACGTCCACCAACATGGCGAACATGCTCTCCGCGCAACTTGCGGCGATGTGCCTCAACGTCCACAACGGATTGGTCGATGCCTCGGCCCTGGTCTATGCACCGGGCGCCGCGGGAGCCAATGCCTTCGGGGCGATCACGGTCGGCGCCTTGTGCGTCGAGGCGAACGCGGAATTGGGGCTGCATCCGTCGACCCCCTCCGGGTCGCCGTACCGGGCGTACCAGGGATGGTTGAAGGACGCGCTCGACAACGCGAACAACAACCGGAACTTCATCCTGCCGACGCCGTAGGCGAACGCGGAAACAACGACCGGCCCGGGGGAAACGTCCCCCGGGCCGGTTTTCGTTGGTCGCAGCCCAATCTCGGGACGCTCAGGGGTGCGATGACTGGGAATCGGGCAGGCTGGCGGCGAGCACCGCCTCGGTCTGTTGGTCGCGGAACTCCCGCAGCCGTGCGCGGATTTCGGGGCGCGAGATCGATACGATGGCGGTGGCGAGCAAGCCCGCGTTGATGGCTCCCGCCTTGCCGATGGCCATGGTTCCCACGGGAACCCCGCCCGGCATCTGCACGATCGAGAGCAGCGAATCCTGACCGCGGAGCGCGTGGCTCTCCACGGGCACTCCGATCACGGGAACGCAGGTGTGCGCGGCGGTCATGCCGGGAAGGTGCGCCGCGCCCCCGGCACCGGCGATGATCACCTCGATGCCCCGGGATTCCGCTTCCTTGGCGTAGGTGGTCATCCGGTCGGGAGTACGGTGCGCGCTGACGATGTTTCGCTCGTGGGGCACCCCGAGACGTTCGAGGGTCTCGCAGGCGTGGCGCATGGTTTCCCAGTCGGATGCGCTCCCCATGATCACGCCCACAAGAGGCTTGGGTTCGGACATGCCCGCATTCTACCTTCCGGTCCGGGTGCGGCCCCGCATTGACGCGCCGCGCCGTCGCGGGTACACTCCCGCATCTTGGTGTCAAGGAGGTGGTGGCTAATGCAGTGTCATAGTCTCCGGGAGGGGCTCGCGGGCTAGTACTTTAGCCGTGCGGCAAGGGTTCGCTGGTCATGAGGAATGACCCGGAGGCGGGCCCGTCCCGAACGTTGCGGCCCGGGGGAGCAATCCCCCGGGCCGTCGTCGTTTGGTCGAACGCGCGGTTCCGCCGTCTCCGTCACTGCTCCTGCCGGCGGGTGCCCACCTTGCGGGAGAGCAGCATCACCTCGATCTCGTCCCAGTCGAGCGGTCGTCGTCCCCAGTTGCCCGCGGTGCCGCCCCAGACATCCTGCACCACCAACCCGGCGTCGCGGTGCATCCGCACCAGTTCGGGCACGATGTAGTGGCGTCCCTTGTACGCGGTTCCGTCGGGAGCCGACCACGTCTCGACCATGGTGAGCGGATCGAGTACGGACTCGGCGGTGTTTCCCGCGGACCGGATGGTTCGGAAACCGTTGAGCGTGGTGAGCACGAACGGTGAACCCGGCTTGAGCGAGGCGGCGATGTGGCGCAGCACCCGCACATTGTCCTCGTCGGTTTGCAGGAGCGCGAAAGCCCCTTCGCAGAGGCATACGGCTGCGTCGTAGGCCATGGCCCGCACGAAATCCCGTGCGTCGGCGAGCACGAATTCCGCGTGGGACAGTCCTTCCTCGGTTGCTTTGGCCCGTGCGAAATCAATGAAGGGTTCGGTGAAGTCCACGCCGGTGACGGCGATTCCGCGTCGGGCGAGTTCGAGGGAATGTCTTCCCGGTCCGCAACCCACGTCGAGCACGGTCATTCCCGGGCGGAGTTCGCACGCTTCGAGCAGGAAATCCACCTCGGCGACCGTGTTCTTCGTGAACACCTCGTCGAGGTAGCGCTCGGGGCCAAGCCCCTCGAAAAACCGTTTCCAATCCGGTTCGGCCACGTGCATTCCTTCCCCGCGCTCGCGCGTCATCCGGTCATCTGCCGGTAGCTCTCGTACCGCCGTTCCGAGATCGCGCCGGATTCCACGGCATCCCGGACGGCGCATCCGGGTTCCTGCCGATGCCGGCAGTCCGGGAATCGGCAGCGGCCCATCAACGGGGCCATTTCCGGAAACGAGAACGCGACGTCCTCGGCCGGGATATCCCAAAACGTCACTTGACGCAAGCCGGGCGTGTCGGCAACCCAGCCGCCCCCCGCGAGCGATAGCAGGCGCGCGCGGACCGTCGTGTGTCGGCCCGCATGGGTCGTGTCGCCGGTGGCCCCGGTGCGCAGGGAAAGTCCCGGCTCCACGGCGTTGAGCAGCGACGATTTTCCCACGCCGGAAGGTCCGCACAGCGCGGAAACCCGCCCGTGGAGCACTGCGCGCAGCGCCGCGATCCCGGCTCCGGTGCGGACGCTCGCCGCGATCACGGGATACCCGATGCGCCGATATTCGTCGGCCATGGCATCGAGCACCTCGGCCTGCTCGAGGTCGGATTTGTTGATCACGATGAGGATGTCGAGTTCGGCGTCCTCCGCCAGCACCAGGAAACGGTCGAGTTTGTATGGATCGATACGGGGTTCCGCCGCGGCGAAAACGATCACGGCCTGCTCGAGGTTCGCGACCAAGGTCTGCCGCTCGCGTTCGTTGCCGCTCTGCCGGGACAACGTGGCCCGGCGCGGGTGGACACGCACGATGACGCCTTCCCCGATGGTTTCCCCCAGCGCGAAATCCACCCGATCCCCAACGGCGACGGGGTCGGTTTCGCGCAGTTTTCGAACGCGCTCCACGCTGCGGGATCGATGCTCGCTGTCCGCGTAGGTCAAACTTTTCTTCAGATTGCCGCGCAGTTTGCACGCGACCAACGCGCCGCCGGGCGCCTGCACCGTGTAGACACCCCGGCCGGCTTCCAGCACGATGCCTTCGACCGTGGCGGGCGCCGCGCCGTCGGACCGGTCAGCGGCGGTCGTCGTCATACCCGCTGTTCCGGAACATCCGTTCCAAGCGGGCGTCGCGCCGGCGGGCACGCCACGCCGCGAACCAGCCCGCGATGCCGGTCGGCCGCGGGGTCGACGCGCCCGGCGTGCGGTCGAAATCGGAAAATCGGAGGTTCGAGCCGCGCGATGGGCCGCGCATCCGGTACCGTCCCCGTGTCGCCCACCACCATCCCGCACCCGGCCCGGCGAGTGCGGCGATTCCCAAGATCGGATTGCCGCTCGAGGTGGACACGGTGTACCAAGCGAAACCCAACGTTATCCACCCAAGCCAAAGTGCCGGTATGGGAAACAGGAAACTGAACACTATGGTCTCGCGGCGGTTGATCCAGCACCACACCAGCGTGGGAGCCGCGGTCGCCACCGTCAGTCCGTAGAGCACGAACGGTGCGTGCAACACCCGGGCCAAACCCCACGTGGCGATGCCGGTGATCGCCGTCGTGGAGCAGACGAAAAGGGCGAAGGTTCGGGAGCCCCACGAACGCTCGAGGCTCGATCCCACCCACCACATCCACAGTCCGCCGAAGAGCAAGCCGAACAAATCCCGCCCCGGAACCAACGCCCACGTGAGCACGGTCCATGGCATCCACGGCAGGCTTTCGCCGTCGAGGGGTAGGAAGGGCAATACGGGCAAAGCCCCGTTCGTCGCGAAAATGGCGAGGAACACCACGACATTCGCCGCGATCCAGCCGATCGTGACAGGCGTGTGGCTTGCGCGGGCACCGCCCGGTCCCCAGGAGTTTCCGATCATTCCCCTCGATTCTATCGCCGAGGAAGGGCAGGATTCACCACCGTGCCGTTGGACCGAAATCCGCCCTGTAATACTCCGATACATGGGTGCCCGGGGGGAACAATGCGTCGATTTCCGCCAGATCCTCGCTCGACGGCACCAGATCCAGCGCGCGCAACGACGCCTCGTACTGCTGTGCCGATTTCGGGCCGATGATAGGACTGGTCACACCCGGTTGCCGGAGCACCCAGGATTGCGCGAAAACCGAAGGATCGTGGCCGCGGGCCGCGCAGAACCGAACGTACTCGGCCACCTTCTCCAGAGCCCCCGGGTGGTCGCGTTCGAAGGGCGCCGTCCGTGCGGCGTACCGTGCCCCGGCGGGACGCTGCGCGCCCGGCGCGTATTTCCCGGTGAGCAGGCCTCCCGCGAGCGGTGCCCACGGCAGGGTTCCGATGCCGTAGGTGCGGCACATCGGAAGCAATTCGCGCTCGATGCGTCTATCCAGCAGGTTGTAGGGCGGTTGTTCGGTGACGAAGCGGTTCAACCCGTATTCCTTGCTTGCCCAGAGCGATTCGACGATTTGCCAAGCCGCGAACGTGGAGGTGCCGACGTGGCGCACCTTGCCTGCCCGCACCAGGTCGTCCAGCGCACGCAAC
>JBJTRZ010000292.1:0-1547 GCA_046076415.1 Armatimonadota bacterium | reverse complement strand
CGTGCTCGTGGCCCTCGTGGCTTCGGTGGCGTTGGGATCGCTGCTGCAACCCGACCTGCCCAAGGCCGAATTCCAGCGCAAACTCGTCCTCGCCCTCGCCGCCGCGGAGGTGTCGGCAGTGCTTGGATTTATCTGGTTCCTGCTCGGCGGAGGCATCCGGGAGGCCGCGGCCTGCGTGCTGGGGGCTGGGGTCGTGGACGGCGTGTTCCACGTGCCCAAAGCCTTGGCTTGGCGCGGCGACCGCGCCTGATCGCGCGGCCCGGCCGCACCTTCAGGCGCTCCCGGCTACGCCGCGTCTTCGTCGTCCTCCCATTCCCCGCTGTCCCAAAGCCGTTTCACCTCGGTGAAAAACTCGGGGGCGAAAGCAATGAGATCCGGCAGATCCGAGTCGAGGTCGCTGCTCCAGAACTCGTCGCACGCATCGAGGCACTCGAGATAGCACGCGATGAACTCGCGCGCAGTGGCGATCGGGCCCGACGAGTAGCGCCAGTCGCCGATATAGCCGGTGCGCCCGTAGATCTTGAACCGGTTCCGACTCGGCCGGCTCACACTCACCCGGACCATCACCACGCTGGCGGTGCCGGGTCCCCCCAGCGCCTCGTGGTCGTCCAACAAGTCGATGCGTCGCGCAAACGGATCCGTCATGGGATGCTCCTTTTCCATCCCTCCGCGAATCCGCCGAACAACGGCACCCGCGGAGGCTTTCGTCACGGATTCACTCTCCGTGTTTGGTGTGAAACCGGAAACAAAAAACCAATATTTTCACCAATCCCGATCGGATCGGTTGCAAATGCGTTCTTCGCCTCGAAACGCACCCCGGTGGACCCGTCCTGGCGGCGCGGTGGGAACGACCCGCCCTGGGGAGGTGTTGCCATCTCGTGGACTTTCCCGAACTACCCATCGACCCGCCCGACCGCGACTCCTTGCTCGCGGAGCTGATCGCACACCGGAGCGCGCTTCCCTCCACCGGGCACGCGCTGTCGCCGTGGATCGGCGGACGCGCGGAAGGACTGCGCCGCCTCAGCGCGTTCGCTACTTCGGGATATGCCGGCGGCCGCAGCCGCGTTGGCGACGACACGGGCGCAAGCACGCTCGGCCCGTGGATTCGCCATGGGCTGATCACGCTGGGCGAATGCCGCGACCACGCGCTCCGGTCGGGCGGGCGCCACATCCCGGTCAAGTTCCTGCAGGAATTGGCATGGCGGGAATACTTCCAGCGCGTGCGCGCCGACCGCGGCGACCCGGCGCTCTGGACCGACCTCGAACCTCCCAAGGTGGCCCTCGGCGACGACCCCTTGCCGGACGACATTCGGTTCGGGCGAACCGGTCTCGCGTGCATCGACGACAACATCGAGCGATTACGCACGACCGGCTACGTGGTGAACCAAGCGCGCATGTGGCTCGCCTCCTATGTGGTGCACCATCGACGGGTGCGCTGGCAGGAGGGAGCCGCCTGGTTCCTGCAGCACCTGCTCGACGGAGACCCGGCGTCCAACAACCTGAGCTGGCAATGGGTTGCGTCCACCTATTCGCATCAACCGTATTTG
>JBJTRZ010000291.1:0-8816 GCA_046076415.1 Armatimonadota bacterium | reverse complement strand
CTCGCATGTCGGGAATTTCCCACCCACCGGAAGCGGGTCACTTGCCCACGATTGACCGTTCGCCGCGTCCGTAGGGCCTTCGCATACCACCTGTAGCCGGTAGCTTGGATCCAGCTTGTCGCTTCGGCGCCGCGCTTAGGCTTTTCCCTCCCACCGCGTGCTCGTCGCGAGCCCACGCGAATCCACCCCATTGACGAACCATGCCACCGCGTCGCGGGGAACCTCCGCTTCCACGCGACCGCCGCGCAACACGTTGGCCGGAGCGGAATTCCATTTTCGTGCGGGCCAGGGTCCCTCGGCCCGGGTGGTCCAAAGCAGTTCGGCACCGCGCAGCGGCACGGGCTCGGTGAAGTGCGCGCGCGCCAGCCCCTTTTCCGTGCGAAACGCCACGGCCCGCGCCAAGGGACGTTCCCCGCGGAGTTCGGCATCCGCGAACGCGTGGATCTCGGGGCGCACTTGACCCTCCGTGTGCCCGTGGCCCCATTCCTTCAGGAACGTGAGCGTGCGGGTACCGCGCGCCCGGTCGTGGGTGTCTTGCCACATGGGGGGCGTGAACGCGAAGTCGTTGGTGCCGTTGGACCAATGCATCGGCATGCGGGCGCCGCCCACGTGCCGGATCGGGTCCCACAGCGCGTCCCACCGGTCGGCCACCCCGGGCGCGGCGTGGTCGAGCCCAAGCCCCGGCGACTCGCGGATCCGACCGCAACCGTAGACCGGCATCGCGCAGCGGAATCGAGGATCGTGCCCGGCCACGATGCTGGTCAGGAATCCACCCCAGGAAATCCCGGTGACCCCGATCCGGCGCGCATCCACCTCCGGCAGACTGCGCAGCAGCGAATGCGACCGCAGCACCGCATCGACCGCGTGCCAGGTCCATTGGTCGCGCACGGGCTCGTCGACGGTTTCGTAGGCGCCCCAACCGGAAGGTCCGCCCTCGGCATGGTGGTCCCGACGGTGCGCGCCGTGGTCGGGAGTGTGGCCGCAGGTATCCATCGCGATGGCCGCGTAACCACGCTTGGTCCAGAGATCCACCCAGTGCGCGAACGCCGACCCGCCGCCCCCGTGGATCAGCACCATTCCAGGGACTCGAGCGCGCGCGGAGGCTCCCTCCGGCAGGCCGATCCACGCGAAAATTCGTGTGGCGCGCCCGCGCCACGGGGCGCCGTCGAGGAACACGGCCCGCATCCCCGGCGACTCGAACCCGTCGGCGGGGCGGGTGGCAGGGGGACGATCGTCGATGGACCAGCGGGCGGGTTGCGCGGGGCGAGGGTGCATGGACGGCATGCTACCGGAGCGCGGGGAAGCGCGAAAGACTAAACTTGAGTGATATTTCGGGCCGGAGCTCCGGATCGGTATCGTATGATGGCACCGTGTCCACGACGAATCCCGGTTCCACCCCCGCGCCTCCGGATTTGGAGATCCTGGTGCGCGTGGCGACCCTCTACCACATGGAGGACCGGACCCAAGAGGAGATCGCCGCGGTGATGGGCATTTCGCGGGTGAAGGTGGGGCGTTTGCTGCGACGCGCCCGCGGCGAGGGCGTGGTCGAGATTCGGGTGCACGCGCATCCCGAGGTGGACGTTGCCCTGGAATCTGCGATCGCCCGGCACCATGGCCTGCGGTCGGTGGTGCTCGTGGATGGCGGACCGACGGAGGAGACCGCGCGGGAGCGCGTCGGTGCGGCGGCGGCGGCCCATCTCGCACGCCTGCTGCGAACCGGATCGACGGTGGCCGTGGGCATGGGACGCAATGTCGGGGCGGTGGCCGACCACGCGGCAGAGACCAATCCGCGCGAGCTGCGTTTCGTCAGCGCCATCGGCGGCTCCGCCCAGATCGGCCCGAATGTCAACGCCGCGGAGATTTGCCGGCGACTCGCGACCCGTTTCGGTGGCACGGGCGAGGTGCTGTACGCACCCGCGTACGCCGACACCACGGCGCAGCGCGACGCGTTGCTGGGGCACGACGATGTGCGCACGGCCCTCGACAACGCGCGGTCGGCCGCGGTCGCGCTCGTCGGGGTGGGCGACGTCGGTTCCGAGAGCCACGTGGTGCGGCTGGGATGCGTTTCCGAACCCGACATGGGGCGCCTGCTCGCCGCGGGCGCCGTGGGCGACATACTCGGAGTCTTCTTCGACCGCGACGGCAACACGATCGAGGACGGTGTGCAGGACCGGGTCATCGGACTCTCGGAAGCGGACCTGCGCGCCATTCCCTGCCTGGTCGCCGTCGCCTCGGAATCCACCAAGGGCGAAGCGGTGCTCGGCGCACTGCGCTCGGGGCTCGTCGATGTGCTGGTGGCGACCACCGCCATCGGCCGGCAGGTGGAATCCGCGCGCTGACGCGGGCGCTTGACGCCCGGTGCGGGGTGCGGTATTTCAACCTTGTCAAATGATCGAAGGCTGATCATTCGTGCAACCGGGAACGACCCCATGACCAGCGCCTCCGCACCGTCCGGCATTCTCTGCGCCGGCATCCTCGTCGCCGATATTTTCGTGCCCCCGCTTGCGGCCCTGCCCGCCGCGGGACAACTGCTTGCCACCGACGATTTCCTGCTCTCGCCCGGAGGATGCGCGGCGAATGTCGCGCTCTCGCTCGCCAAACTCGGGGTGGATTCGCGCGTGGCCGGACCCGTGGGCGAGGACACCTACGGCGATTTCCTGGTCAAGGAACTCTCCGACCACGGCGTCGACACCGCCCACATCGTCCGCGCACCGGGCGTCGGCACGTCCAAGACGGTGGTCCTGCCGGTCGTGGGCGAAGATCGGCGCTTCATACATACGTTCGGTGCGAACGCGCACCTGACCACCGGGGATATCCGCGACGCGATCGACGATTCGACGCGCATCCTGTACGTGGGGGGATACCTGATCCTGCCGGGTATCGATGGTCCGGCGCTCGGCGCACTCTTCGCCGAGGCCCGCGCGCGCGGAATCCGCACCGTGCTCGACGTGGTCGTTCCCGCCGGATCCGCCGTGCCCGACGACGCGCTTTCGGCCGTGCTGCCGCACGTGGACCTCTTCCTGCCCAACGACGAGGGGGCGGAAGCCTTGACCGGCACGCCCGATCCGCGCGAGCAGGCCGGGCGTTTCCTCGCTATGGGCGCCGGCGCCGCGGTCGTCACCCGGGGCGCGCACGGCACGCTCTGGGCCGACGCGCATCGATTCCTCGAAGCGCCCGTGTATCCGATCGAATACTTCGACGGCTCGGGGTCCGGCGACGCGTTCACCGCCGGCGTGCTCGCCGGCCTCTCGCTCGGATGGGATCCGGAACGCATCCTGCGCTTCGCGTCCGCGGTGGGCGGGTCGGCCTGCACCAAACTGGGGTGCACCGCCGGCGTCTTCACGCGCGCCGAAGCGGATGCGTTCGTGGAATCGCACGCGCTGCCGATCGTGGAAACCCGCCGGTGAACCACGCGGCGCTGGTGCGCGAGGTGGAGGACATCGGGTTCTCCGTGCTCAAGGGCGGCCTCGACCCGGCCGAATGCGCCGAAATCGTGGATTTCATGAACCGGACCATCGCCGCCGGTCACGTCAAGGATCCGGGACGCGGCAGCTCGGAATTCCACCACCGCATCTGCCATCCGATCGAAGACCCCATCTGCGCGCGCCTTACGGCCCATCCCTTGCTGCGTTCCGTGGCCACCGAGTGCCTGCGCGCCGAAAACCTGCGCATGCGGCAGCAGATGTTCCTGCTCACCGAGCCGTGCGGAAAACCCGGGCCCGCGAAGGCCGATGGTTGGCATGTGGACACGCTGTTCCTGCCGGAGGAATGGGACGACGCACCGCGCAAGGCGTTCCTCCAAGTCTTCTGCTACGCCACGGCGGTCCGACCCGGCGGAGCCGCCACCCTGGTCGTGCCGTATTCTCACCACCGAACCCTCGCCGCCGCCGGCCGTGCCGCCCCCACCACGGAGGAGCAACGCTGGCAGGTGGCCGGATCGATCGTGGAGCGCTCGGGAGCGGATCTCCGCGATGCGATCGAGGTGACCTGCGACGCTGGCGACATTGTGTTTTTCAGCCCCATGCTGCTGCACTCGGGCTCCAACTGCGTCACCGACGAACCCCGATACGCGTTCCACTGCTCCTACCACGACGCGTCCGCCACCCGGATCCGCAACCTGCCGGCGCCGGTCTTCTACGACACTTTCCCGGCCTCCATGGAGGCCGCCGTCCCGGCGGAAGTCCGCCCGATGCTGGAGCGCTGACATGCCGCTGGTGGGTTGCGATGCTTGGCTGGGAGCCGCCCGCGCGGGCGGGTACGGGGTCGGGTACTTCGAGGCCTGGGACCTGTCGTCGCTCGAAACCGTGCTGGCCGGGGCGGAGGCGGAGCGCGCGCCGGTGATGCTGGGGTTCGGAGCCATGATGGTCGATGGCGGATGGCTCGACGCCGGGGGCGTGGAGCGGCTCGGCGCGCTCGTGTCCGCGGTGGCGCGGCAGGCGAGCGTGCCCGTGGCGACGATATTCAACGAAGCGCAAACGCTCCCGCAGGCGGTGCGCGCCCTCGACGCGGGGTTCAACACGATCATGCTCGACACGTCGGCGTGGCCCTGGGACGACGCGGTGGAGGCGGTGACCGCGCTCGCCCGCGAAGCGCACCGCCGCGGCGCCACCGTCGAAGCGGAATTCGGCCGCCTGCCCGATGCGGTCGGGGAGGGCATCGACACTTCGGGGTCGAGCCTGACCGACCCCGAGGACGCGGCGCGGTTCGTGGAGGCGACCGGAGCGGATTTCCTGGCCGTGTCGGTCGGCAATGTTCATTTGCTCTCCGGCGGACAGTCGCCCCTCGATCTCGATCGCCTGCGCGCCATCCATGCGCGCGTGCCCGTTCCGCTCGTGCTCCACGGGGGAACCGGCATTCCCGCGGCCGCGGTTCCGGACGCCGTGCGCGCGGGCGTGGCCAAGTTCAATGTGGGCACCGTGCTCAAGAAAACGTGGTACGAGGCGCTGCGCGCCGCGGTGGCCACCCAGCCCGAACGTCCCGATGTCCACGCGCTGCTCGGCTCGCACAAGCCCGCCGACCTGCACGCCGGCCCCGCGGCCGCCATGGAAGCCGTCGTGCGGGAGCGCATCCGCGTTTACGGAAGTTCGGGCAAGGCATGAAGTCCCGAGCGGACCAGTGTCCCGTCGCACGTTTTGAAGGTTCGGAGGAACGACCATGACCTCGCGCCCGCGCCTGCGCGCCATCGGCAACACCCACATCGACCACACGTGGGTCTGGAACTGGACGGAGGGCTTCGACGAAGTCCACGCGTCGTGGCAGGCGGCGCTCGACCGCATGGACGAATTCCCGGAATTCGTCTTCACGTGTTCGTCGACCCTCCTCTACCGCTGGGTGGAGGAGCACGATCCCGCGCTCTTCGAACGGATCCGCGCCCGCATCGAGGAGGGCCGTTGGCAAATCGTGGGCGGTTGGGTGGTCCAGTCCGACAACAACATTCCGTGCGGAGAGGCGTATGTTCGGCAGGGGTTGATCGGTCAACGCTGGTTCCGCAGCCGCTTCGGACGGCAGGCGCGCACCGGCTACTGCGTCGATTCCTTCGGACACCACGCCCAGCTGCCGCAAATCCTCCAAGGACAGGGACTCACCGGTTGGCTGCATTTCCGCCCGTCGCCCCATGAAATGGAACTCCCGGAGGGTGCCTACCGCTGGCGCGGCCTCGACGGGTCCGAAGTGGTGGCCTGCCGCCCCGCCAACTGGTACTGCACGCCCGACGAGAAATGGTTCGAACGAACCGCGGGGTCGATCGAAAAGCAGTTCGCCGCCGGCGCCGACGAGGCCCTGTTCTTCTACGGCGTGGGCGACCACGGGGGCGGGCCGACCATCCGCGATCTGAACTGGATGCGCGCGTACGCCAAGGACCATCCCGACATCGAGGTGGCCTACGGCGACATCGACGCGTTCTACGACGCCGCGCGCGGGCGGGAACTTCCCCGGGTGGACGGCGAACTCCAGCATTCGTTCCGCGGGTGCTACACGGTCAATGCGCGGCTCAAGACGTTGAACCGGCGCGCGGAAGGGCGGTTGCTCTCCGCCGAAACCATGGCATCGCTGGCCACGATGGCCCGCGGGGCGCGCTACCCCGCGGCCGATCTCGACCGGGCGTGGGACCACCTGCTCACCAACCACTTCCACGACATCATCTGCGGAACGTGCTCGCCGTCGCCCGCGGAGGAAACCCTCTTCCGCTACGGCGGCATCCTCGAAACCGCGGATCGCGTCCGTCATCCCGCCGCCAAGCAATTGGCGTCGGTGTTCGAGCGACGACCCCCGGCGCCCTTCGCGGAGTCGCTCGCGGTGGTGCTGGTCAACCCGTCGTCCTGGGACCGCGCCGAGGCGGTGGAGTTTTTCCCGAACCTGCCCGGACGCACCATCGTCGACCCGATCCTCGTGGACGCGTTCGGAGCCGCGGTGCCCTGCCAAAAGGTCGAACCGCCGTTCGGCACCCAAGGCCCCAAGGCGCTGCTTTTCCAGCCCGAAGTGCCGGCGGGCGGCGCGGCGCTCTTCCACGTGGTGGAGGGAAAGCGCGACGGCGAGCCGGCGGCGGCCGAGGCCGATGCACCGGATCCGGAGGCGCCGGTGGCCGAGCCGAATCGCCTCGAAAACACCACGTGGCGCCTCGGGATCGGCACCGACGGCGCGATCGAGTCGGTCTACCACAAGGGACTGGGCCGCGAATTGCTGCGCCCGGAGACCCGGTTCGCGGTGCGGGTCGCCCGGGATCTTTCCGATTCGTGGGGAACCGACCGCAAGGGATTTGAAACGTTCATCGGGTCGTTCGCCTTCGGCGCTCCGACGGTGCTCGAATCGGGTCCGCTTCGGGCCCGGCTCGAGTGGCGGGGAACGTGGGAACGCTCGACCGCCCGCATGACCGCCACGCTGCTGCGCGGTTCCGACGCGGCGACCTTCGAGATCGATCTCGTGTGGGCCGGCGAGCACCAAGCCGTGCGCGCCGTGTTTCCGCTCGCGCTCGATGCTCCGAGCGCGCTCCACGAGATTCCCTACGGAGCCATCGAACGTCCGATCGACGCGGGCGAGGAACCGCTGCAAAAGTGGTTGCAGGTCGAGGGGAAGGTTGGCGGGGCGGCCGTCCGCGCCGGGTTCGTGCTCGACACGGTAGGGGGCGGTTCGGTGTCGACGGGAGCCGCCGGTGGATCGGATGTCGCGCTGACGCTGCTGCGCAGTCCGTATTTCGGCTACCTGACGCCCGAGGATTCGGTGGTGGGCCTCGAACGTCCGCACAACGACCAAGGGGCGCACCACGTGGCCTTCGATCTGGTCGCCGGCCCGGCGTCGACCGACCTCGCGCTCCCCGAGCGGGGCGTGGCGCGCAATCAGCCGCTGCAAATCGTTTTCGAGGGCTCGCGTCCGGGATCGGTCAAGGCGCCGTTCTCGCTGCTGCGCTGCACCCCGTGCACGGTCCACGCCGCGTCGCTCAAGCGCGCGGAGGACGGCGACGGGCAGGTGGTGCGGTTGGTGGAGACCCGCGGGGTCGCCACGGATGCGGAGGTCGCGGGGCCCGCCGGCTACCCGGCGATCCGTACCCGACTCCGTGCGTGGGAGATTCAATCTTGGCGCTGGCGGGCCGACGCCCCGCCGGTGCGCGTTGATTTATTGGAGGATTCCCTGTGACAACGGCTCCGGCCAAGGCGCCGTCGATCGACGCCGCCCATGTGTCGTTCCTGTACCGCGAAATGCTGCTCATCCGGCGGTTCGAGGAGCGCTCCAACGCCTTGTTCCTCCAGGGGAAGATTCCGTCGACCCTGCACCTCTACATCGGGCAGGAGGCCACCGCCGTGGGCGTGTGCGCAGCGCTGCGCGGGGACGACATCGTTTTCGGCACGCATCGCCCGCACGGCCACGCGCTCGCCAAGGGTGTTTCGCCCGACACCATGATGGCGGAGCTCTACGGCAAGGCCACCGGGTGCTGCAAGGCCAAGGGCGGGTCGATGCATGTCGGCGACGTGGCGGTGGGGATGATGCCCGCCATCGCGATCGTTGGCGCGAACGCTCCGCTGGCGGTGGGCTCGGCGCTTTCGGCGAAGATGCGCGGTTCCGGCCAGGTGACGGTGGCGTTCTTCGGCGAGGGCGGCTCCAACGAGGGCGCGGTGCACGAGGCGATGAACATGGCCGCGATCTGGCGCCTGCCGGTCGTTTTCGTGTGCGAGAACAACCTCTACGGCGCGTCCACCCCCGTCTCGCAGGTCGTGGCGGTGGAAAACGTGGCGGATCGCGCGGCGGCCTACGGAATGCCCGGCGCGATCGTGGATGGCAACGATGTGCTGGCGGTGGAATCGGTGGCGCGCGAAGCGGTCGAGCGGGCGCGTCGCGGCGACGGTCCCACGCTGGTGGAGGCCAAGACCTATCGCCTGTGCGGACACTCCCGCAGCGATGCCTGCGGATACCGGACGCGCGACGAGGAGGCGGATTGGCGGGAACAGGATCCGCTGGTGCGGCTGGCGGCGCGCCTCGCGCCCGGCGAGGCCGAGCGGATCGAGGCGGAAGTGGAGGCGCGCATCGACGAATGCGTGCGCTTCGCGGAGGAGAGCCCGCTGCCCGACCCCGCGGATGCGTTGACCGATGTGTACTGGGAGGGCGCGTAGATGCCGCAAATGACAATCGCGGAGGCGCTGCGCGAGGGAATCCGCGAGGAGATGCGCCGCGACCCCACCGTTTTCTGCCTCGGAGAGGACATCGGCATTCCCGGCGGCTTCGGGGGCGCGTTCACCGTCACCCTCGGACTCTCCGACGAGTTCGGTCACGAGCGCATCCTCGACACGCCGATTTCCGAGATCGGCATCGCCGGCGCGGCCATCGGC
>JBJTRZ010000290.1:0-1903 GCA_046076415.1 Armatimonadota bacterium | reverse complement strand
CCAAGGCGACCGACCCCAGCGCCCTTACGGCGATCGTCCGCCGTACCAAGGCGGCCGCCCCCAGCGCCCCTCCGGCGACCGCCCGCCCTATCAAGGCGATCGCCCCCAGCGCCCGTACGGCGACCGCCCGCCTTACCAAGGCGACCGTCCGCCCTATCAAGGCGACCGACCCCAGCGCCCCTCCGGCGACCGCCCGCCCTATCAGGGCGATCGTCCGCAGCGCGCGGTGGATCGTCCGGATCGACGCGAAGTTCGCCCGACGTCGCCGGCGCCGGAACCCTCCACCGTCGAGGTCGCACCGGCGCCGGTGGACCTTGGCATCGATACCGAGGGCCTGACCAAAACCGAAATCAAGAAGCGCAAGAAAGTCGCGAAAATGCTCGCCGCCGGGACCGAAATCCCCGAAGAGCTCCGCGCCTTCCTGCCCCCGGGCGTCGAGTTGCCCGAACCCACTCCCGTTGCGGACGCCCCCGAAGCCACGCCCGCCGATGCCGTGGAAGCGTCGGCCCAGCCGGAGGCAGACGCGATAGGCGAGGCCGAAGTGGCTCCCGAGTCCGAGGTGGTCGACGTCGTGGTTCCGGTGGTCGAAAAGCCGAAACGAACCCGCAAGGCCGCCGCGGTGGAACCCGCGCCCGTGGAAGCCGTGCCGGAAACGACGGTGGCCGAGGCACCGGTCGAGGTTTCCCCCTCGGTCGTTGAGTCGCCCGCCGACGCCCCGGTGGTGGAAAAACCCAAGCGCTCCCGCAAGGTGGCCGCCGCGGTGGAAGCCACCCCCGTGGACGTCGCTGCGGTGGAACCGCCCATCGCCGCGGCCACGGAAGTCGCAGCGGTGGAAACCACCGTGGAAGCGCCCGAGCCCATCGCGGTGGCTCCGGTGCTCGAAACGGCTCCGCCGGCACCCGAAGTCGCCGCACCGGTCGCGGAAATTGCCGAACCGCCCGCACCGGCTCCCGCCGAAAAACCGAAAAAGGCGCGCAAGGCCGCCGCGGAAACCGCCCCGCCCTCGGAAGCACCGGCCGGACCGGTTTTCGCCGACCTTCGATTGCCCGATTCGCTCCTGGCCGCGGTCGCCGCCGCCGGGTTCGAATCGCCCACTCCGATCCAAGCCCGCGCGATCCCGCCGCTGCTCGAAGGGCACGATGTGGTTGGACAAGCCCAGACCGGGACCGGCAAAACCGCCGCGTTCGCACTGCCGCTGCTCGCCCGCATCGATCCCCGCGGCCCGGGCACGCAAGCATTGGTGGTGGTACCGACGCGCGAACTCGCGATTCAGGCCGCCGAACAAATCCACCGATTCGGACCCGACATCCGCATCGTTCCCGTGTATGGCGGTCAACCCATCGACCGCCAGTTCCGTTCGCTGCTCAAACCGCCGGCGGTGGTCGTGGGAACCCCCGGCCGCCTGCTGGACCACCTCCGGCGCGGTTCGCTCAACCTCGGCGAGGTGCGTTTCTGCGCGCTCGACGAAGCCGACGAAATGCTCTCGTTCGGATTCATCGACGACATCGAAACCATCCTCGCGGAACTTCCGGAGACGCGCCAAACCGCGCTGTTCTCGGCCACGATGCCCCCGCGCATCGCCGCGCTGTCGGAAAAATACCTCCGCAATCCGGTCCGCATCGAGGTCGAGGCAAAGCGCCGCACCGTTGAAACCGTCCGCCAATTTGTTTACGAGGTGGCGCCTGGACGAAAACGCGAAGCCCTGGCACGTATCCTCGACATGGAGGCGCCCGGCCCGACCATCGTGTTCTGCCGAACGCGCGCCGAGACCCAGGACCTCGCCGACACGCTGCGCATGCGCGGATACGACGCGGAACCCCTCCACGGGGAAATGGCGCAGGCGGAGCGCGACCGGATCATGCGCAAATTCCGCGACGAGCAAACCGACCTGCTGGTGGCCACG
>JBJTRZ010000289.1:0-3458 GCA_046076415.1 Armatimonadota bacterium | reverse complement strand
TGGTACCCGAACCGTGAGCGTCACGGTTCCCTCCGCGCCCACCGCCACCGTCTGCGACGGCCCGCCGGCGACGCTCACCCGCGCCTTGCCCACGATGCCCGCCCGACCAACGGGTAGGTGCACGGTGCGGCGCAATTCGCTCGCGGTGGGATTGAAAAACACCGCCATGGCCCGCGGAGAACCATTCTGGTCCAAATGCACGATTCCGTCGATATCGCGTGCATCGGCCCTCCGCACATGGACGACATCGGATTCGAGGATGCGTCGATGTTGCTTGAACCAACGAACCTTGCCGCGCACCAGGTCGCGCGTGGCCGGGGTGTCGAAGAGGCGCGGGCCGCGGTAACAGGCCTGTGCGCCGAAGCCAAGGCAAATATCCAGCACGCGTCCGTAGTCGTCGCGATGGGCATCGAGGGGCTCGATCGTCGCCTCGCCACCACCGCCGTGGTATTCGACCAACGGAACGAACATCCAGCCCATCGAGGGAGTCTTTTCCCACGTTCCGTCGTAGAGGTTTCGCCGCGCATGCACCTGCTGCTCCCGCCGCGGCAAGGACCAGTTGGTTTCGCGGTAGCCCATTCCGGTTTTATTGGAACCAGCGAGGAAGTACCAGTCCGGGACGTTCAAATAGATTCCCTTGGAACGGCACCAGGCGTAGAAGTCGCGAATGCGCTCCCACTGACGCCACTGCGAATCCAACAATCCCGCGTGGCCCGGATGCTTCGTCGACGCGCACACGTCGCCGGGATACGACCCGTCGTGCTCGAGCAGATCGAAGCCGGTGCGCTCCAAAAAGGTCCGCACCTTGCGGAAATATTCTTCGCCCCATCGCGAGCACAGGCATGGGCTGTTGCCGAAAATGGCCCCTCCCGTCGTGCCGGTCTTGGGATCGATCACGTCGTCCGAATCGGAAATCCGGCGACTCGCGAGCAACGAATATCCTCCAAACCGGATACCGCGCGCGTGGGCGTAATCGGCGAGTAGTCGGAACTTCGCGAGGTTCGCTTCCGAGACGTCCTCCATGTTCAAGCCACTTCCGAACGAGAGGATGACCATTTCGAAACCGACGTCGACGCATTGGTCGATGGCTCGGCGCACCGCCCCGTCCTCGACCGTGGTGAGGTGGAGCATCAGCGGATTGTCCGCGATCCACGGTGCCAGAGTCCGGTAAAGGCGCCGCGTTTCCAGCCCGCGCGACTCACGGTCCGTGCCCTCGTGCAGGCAGAGGTGGGAACGGAAACTCCGCAGCGACTCGCCGGGGGCGAGGACCACGCCCGGACCCATCGGAGGACGGACATGGAGGATGCACGGCGTGCGGCGCTCGTAATGCACCTGGGTTTGGTATTCCGGATCCACTTCCCAAGCGGCGACCTTGTTCGCATTGCCGGGAGACTTGCCCGCGAACATGTAATCCGAGTGGACGACGATATCCGGGTCCCGCCACCGGTCGGTGTGGTCAACGATCGATTCCGTCTCCGCGATCGCCAGACGTTCGACGGAGAAACCGTCGATTCGCATTGCCCGGGTTCCGGTATTGCGGACCACAAGCCATTTTCCAAGGACGGGGATGCCATCGTAGATTTCGTGGTGCACGTCGACCTCGAAAGGGGTTGATGCTCCTGGAGGCGTCCGGAACGACAGCGCCATCCCTGCGCCCCGCGGGGGCCACGGTGCCTCGGCATCCCCTGCCGTGCGTTTCCACGAAAAGGGAGCCTCCACGGGAACCGCACGCCAGTGCACGAACTGCAATGCCCCGTCGATCGGGCGCGATTGATCGATCCATTCGGGGCGCAGGTACGCCCGGTCGGGTTGTCCGGTCAACCCGCCGACCGCGTGATCCACGCCATCGACGCGCAACCAGGCTTCCGCCCCGGTTGCACGCAAATGGGCCCGATCGGTGCGCAAATCGTCGAGGGACACCGTGGTTGCCGCGGGGGAGAGGCGTATCGTGCGGCGCACGAGTCCGTTGCCGAGGACGAGATCGCGGCGATCCTGGGACAGGGCCAGCGTGGATCGCTCCGAGTGGGGCGTCATCGCCATCTCCCTTCAACCGCGTTCTCGATCCAGCCGACGAGTTGCGAGGGGTCGTCGAGACCATGGGGATGGTGCTTGTAGCCCGACCGCACGATGGTTCGCGCGGGACCGCCCAATGCACGGTAGCGTTCGATCAGCAACCGGGAGTTTTCCGCAAAGGGCACCCCCTCGTCCGCATCGCCTGCGACATGGATCACGGGAACGCGCGCCCGTGCCACGGGCCCCAAGGTGTCGACCGGATTTCCTCGGTAGGCTAGTGCTTCGGACTCGTCGCGAAAACCGTAATCAACGAGCATTTTTCGCCAATCGGGGGGACTTCCGGGCCCGACGCCCTTGCCGCCGGGCCAGCTCTTGAAGTCGCACACGGGATTGTCGCCGAGGATGCAGCCAACGCGATGCGGATTCGCCGCGGCGAAATTGTGCACGTAAAGTCCGCCACGGCTCAGACCTTCGAGCACGGGACGACGGGACAAACCAACCGACGCCAAACGATCGTGGAAGCGCTCCCAAATACGCATCGCGGATGGACATCCAAAGGTGTTTCCCACGTGCACGTAGCCGAGATTGAAACCGCGGGCCAGCAGGGCAAGGTCGAGCTCCGGGCGATGGTCGAAGAATTCGGCCCGCTGGATCCATGCCCCGTCGGAGCGCGGTGCGCTCGGAAGGACGACGAGGGCGTCCGCATCGCCAATACGGAAGTCGATCCGTTCGAATCCGTGCCATCCACTTCGACGACCTGCGATTCTATCCGCACCGGTACGCATCGCCGGCATTGTAACAGAGGGCGGGACCGGGCCGTATAATGCCGCGATGCTTCCCACCTCCTTTCGACGATGGCACTTGCGTGGCGCGGGGCTGGATTCCCTGACGTTGGAATCCGTGCCGATGCCGGAGCCGGGCCCGAACGAACTTCTCGTGCGCCACGAGGCCTGCGGAATTTGCTACTCCGACATCAAAATCATCAACCTCGGTCCCAACCATCCGCGAATCCAAGGGCGCGACATGGTGAACGACCCGGTCGTGATGGGCCACGAGGTGGTCCTCACGGTCGAGAAGGTGGGCGCCTTGCGACGGGATCGCTTCGCGCCGGGGCAGCGGTACGTGATGCAGGCCGACATCTACCACCAGGGAGTCAATATCGCGTACGGATATGCGCTTCACGGCGGAATGGCCCAGTGGGGCATCGTTGGGGACGAGGTTCTCGACGGCGACGAAGGATGCTATCTGATTCCCATTCCAGACCATGTCGGGGTCGTCGAAGCGGCTTTGGTGGAGCCGTGGGCGTGTGTCGAGGCAGCCTACCGATGGACCGAGGATGGTCCCCGTCATGCGCGGCTGGGAGGGGTCCTCGATGAATCGTCGGTGACCGCGGCGTGCGCGGGAATGCCGCGCGATGGCGTGGTGGTGGTGGACCGGGATTGCGT
>JBJTRZ010000288.1:0-6654 GCA_046076415.1 Armatimonadota bacterium | reverse complement strand
CACAAAAGTGCAAAGAATATAAGGCGGCCATTCAAGTGTTGGACATATTATCTATTGATGGTCTTACGGTGCGCGGTCAACGGTCGTGGGAAACTGACGCGGAATATCTGGTCCGAAAGCAGAAGGAACGAGATGATATTGCCGAGGCAAAGCGGTTGCGGGCTGAATACGAAGCAAAATTATGGGAGGAAGGTTGCACCCAATAGCCTCGGATTGTGTTGTCGGGTCAGGCTAAGTCACATCAACCGGTCGTACTTTTAAATTGCGCGAGACATCGACTGATGTTCTACGCCAATGAAACCCAATCCGACCGCCATGCGCGGCTCAGGATGTTCACGGGCCGGGAGGTCGGTATCGGAGTCATCCTCGCCGCCGCCGATTTCGAATGGACCGTGCGACGGTGCATCATCGCGTGCGGTTCCTCGCCGACCAAGGTGATTCGCAACGAACGTTTGCGGAACGTCCATGGGCTCGACGCCTACCGGGATTTATGGAGGGCCGAAGTGTATCCACGGTTTGGCCGACGGCTCCCGGATTTGGTTCCACGTTGGGATTTTTCCCCTCCAAAGCCTATCCGTTGCGCCATCGCTTGATCCACGGCACCGTGGGTTCCACGGAAACAGCGTATGCGAGCGAGCGGCGCGATGCCCTGTTGACCGCATCCGAAGCCCTTTGTGAATTCGCGCAGGGCAACGGATTCGATGTGTATTCCCGATTGCCGGTTCGGCGCTCCAAAGACCAAGCCTGAATTCCCTATAGCTAATCAAATAGCTCCCGGAAATGCCGATCCACCGCCATGGCGCGGCAGGTCGGCATTTCCTTTGATTTTCCCCTTTATTCCCTCCCGGCCTCCCGCAGCGCGGCGAGGAGGCGCGGGGTGAAGCTCTCGGCGGTGCGCAGCACGTTCGCTACATACTCGTAGCCCGAGCAGTCGATGCCGCCCTCCGGAAGCGCGAACGGATTCCAGATCTCGGCGAGCATCGCATCCACCGCGGGATGCCCGATCTTGCGCAGCGTGGCGTCGATGTCGGGCAACCACCAACTGTTCTCGTAGCCGTGCGCGGCCTGCCACGCACCCGCGGCCTCGGCGAACGCGCGGACGAGCGCCGGGGACGGCGTGCCCTCGCACCGCCGCAGGTCGTTGTACGCCGCCTCCTGCCGTAGCTGCAGCACGAGATCGCCCAGGAAACGGTGCCCGTCGCCGAACAAGAGGCCGGCCAGCACCCCCGGCACCACCGCGTCGCCCGGCACCGCCGCCACGGCATCCGCCGCGGCCCGCTGTCGCTCCGGATCGTCGCATCCCATGGCTTTCCAACCGGCAAGCACCACGTCCCCCAGCCCGGGGAGCAGATCCTCCGCGAACCCGAGGAACGCGTCGTCGTCGATCGCGCCGCCGCGGGCGCCTTGCGCGAACGCGAACGTGTTGGGCAGCTGCACGCAGTGGGTCTGCGCGTTCCCCATCACCCCGAGCGGCCCCGGTGCGCCGCCCCCTTCGTAGGCATACGGACCGGTCCAGTTGGTCCGAGGGTAGCTCGGTTCGCCCTCGATCCGGCCGTAGTTGTAGCTCATCACCTTGTGCTCGAGCCCAACGGCGCGTGCCGCCTCCAGGCCGTTGGCGATGCTCCAAGGTTCCGGCGCCGCGTCCGCGAGCCGGCGCAGGCAGTCCTGGTTCTCCTCCGGAGTCGAGAATTCGAGCACGCCGGTTTGGTAGAAGCGGTTGTAGCCCAGCCATCCCGCATGCATCCAGTAGATCAATTCGATCCCCGGACGGAAGCGGTCGAAGAGGGCGCGGTGGCGGACCATCAGGTCGACGAATTCCTGGTTGGTCGAACCGGGATATCCGCCGGGGTCGCTGTCGATGATCGCGAAGCCGTCGGCCCCGGAGAGGTAGGGCATCAGCTTCGCGCGTCGGTCGATCAACGCGTCCATGGCCACCGGATCGCCCGGATCGACGCGGCGGTCGGAGTAGAAGAAGTGGCGCAGTTCGTAGGTGGCCTTGCGCGCCTCCTCGTCGATCGGCGCCACGTTCGGGCACAGCACCACATACACGGTCATCCGGAAATCGGATTGCAGCATCGCGATCACGTCCCGCATCTTCTCCAAATGCGCGACATCGGAGGGTGTGGGCGGGTCGGGAATGGTTTCGGCCATCGGCCACAGGAGCACGGTGTTGTAGCCGAGTCGGGTCAGGCCGTCGGCGTACCCGCGCCAATCGTCGCGGCTCCAGGTGCGCGCGCAGTAGGGGTGGTGGTAGGGCCAGTGCTGGTGGATGTACATCCCCAGTTTGCGGGGTTGGGGGTTTGCCATGGCAACGTCTCCTCGACGGATGGATTTGGGTCAGAAGGCGCCGGCGGCGTAGCCGGCGTGGAAACAGCGGCACAAAACAACCTTGAACAGGTTCTTCCAGTACGGGGCACCGTCCGCCTGGTGCCGGAACAGGGGTGATCGACGCATCCGCGCTGCGAATTCGATATCGAGCGCTGCGAGGCGTTCCAAGTCTTCGTCGCCGTGGGCAGCCACCGCATCGCCGACGATCCGGTAGGCATCCCCGCTGGTCGCCAGCCATTCCAACGAACCACGCAACGCCGGTGCCGCGGCTTGCAGCGCCTGCCGTGCCTTCAACTGGATTTGTCGTCCTCGCACCGGCCCCGCCGCGCCATTTCCCGCGCCGTTCCAGGCAAAGTCGTCGATCAACGCAAGCGCTTCGGCGAGTGCCCGTGTCGCGGTGTCGTTGCCGGTGGCGAGGCGCGACGCCTCGAGGAAAACCGCCCCGGGATCGGTGTCGGGATTCCAGAGCAGACGGGCCGCCACGCAGTCGTCGATCGTCTTGCTGCCGGCCTCCATCCGCATGAAAAAGGCATTTTCCACGGATTGCCGGAGCGCCGATTGGGTTTCGGCAACCAGCAAGCGGCTGAGCACGAGCGGAAACGGTTGTCCGGTTTCGATATTGGTTTGGTAAAGGAAACCGGCGCCGCGCAATCCGGCGCGACGGAAATCGGCGAAGAGCGGCGTGGCGCCCGGGTCGACCTTGAGACCGTCCGCGAAAACGAGGCGTGGTTTGGGGATGTTCTTGATCGCGCTGTCGATCAGGGATTGGCGCAGGGCGATCTTGTGCTTGTTTTCGTAACGCCAAACAGCCCATCCCATCACTTGGAATTCGGCGTGGGGGTTGGCGGACTTCGCGATGGTGTGGAAGGTTTGGATTTGCCAGTCGAGGGCCGCGCGCTGGATTTCCTGTTTGCGACAGGTGGGGCAGAAGCAACCGCCGACATCGTAAAACCAGAGGGAGTGGAAATCGACGTTGTCGAACCAGCGCAGCTCGGGGCGGTGGACATCGAGCATCCATTTCCGAGAATCGGATTGGGACGTGCAAACAGTGCCGGGGTAGTCGTATTCGAGCTTGGATTGCAGCTCCGGGCGCGATTTCCAAAGGGAAACCGGCACCATGCTGGGGGTGAAGTGCATGCCTACCCGCATCCCGCGTCGGTGGGAGTAGTCGATCGCGGCCTTGAGGGTTTTGTGGACGTGGCGGTTGAGTTCGGTGTTCGCGGACGCGGGGTGCAGTGTCTGTCCATCGCCCCAGAGGTAGAACGACCATGTGTTGAGGCCGGATGCGATCCAGTGGTCGATGGCTTCCTTCCAGCGTTCGAGCGTCCAGTCTTCGACCGTGATTCCGGGCCGGCGCAGTCCGTAACCGATGTTGATGTAGATTTCGCGTCGGTCGAACGCGGGGGTGTCCGGCGCGGGGGTGCGTGGGAGGCGGATGACCGGATTGGGGGACGCGTTCAGGGTCCGCCGTTGCAACACCGAAAAGGCGTTGACCGCGCCGGGAGCTTCCAAGCCGAACGCGCAGACGACGGGCTTTTGTCCGCTTGTCTCGACACAGACAATTGCGGTGTCGCGGCGCTGGAACGCTTTGGGTAGTCGGCGTGCGATGGCCGCCAAGCGGGCCGCGCGGGGGTATTGCCGTGCAAGGGAGTCGTGCCAGATTCCGCCCACGACGACGGTACCGGACGCGGTTTCGTTGGCTCCGAGTGATTTTGCGCGTGCGCGCCAGCGTTGGGCCGCGATGCGCACCGACTCTGGGGTGCCGGGAACGCTGCGTAGTTGGAAGGCATCCAGCGAAACCGCGATTTCGTCGGGGTGCGGTATGGGCCGCGGGGGCGGTGGCTCCGGGGCGGGGGCCGGTTTGGACACGGAAACAATGCGCAGTGCGAGGGATGCGACCGCGATGTCGGACGACAATCAGGCGGCGATGCGTAGGTCGGCGAGCCCGTGTTGGGAGTTGGCGAACTCGGCCGATGCGAGCACCACGGTCCGTGTGGTCCACTGCCCGGTGCCGGTGCGGGTCATTGTGATTGTTTGGTAATTCTGCTCGACCGAATTGCCGGTGCTGTCGAATTGGATGGAAAGGCTGTCGGTGTTGTCGTCGAAGAAAACGACGGTGGCTTCGACGGTGAACGGGGCGGCTCCGAGGGTGCGCAGCCAGCGGCGGGAGATATCGAAGTAGACATAGCCATTGCCGCTGGCGCGGTCGGTGCGCAGGCAAGGCCGCCCCGCGACGATTTCCCGGCGGAAGGTGCCGTCGATCGGGGCGATCGGCACCGGACCCAGGTTGGGGCTGATGTGCCGGGAATCTGCGAACCAGCGTGCGGCGGAGTCGGGGGCGGCTTGCGGCATGGGGCTACTTGCGCGGCCGGATGGGGATCGGGCCGAACGCGGGCACGGCCATGTCCTTGCTGTCGACGATGTTGCAGTAGGGGTCGAGGCCGGCGCCGTAGTACAGCGAGATCGGTTTTTCGATCGTTTTGGAAACCCAAAGAATCGCCGCGGCCGGGTCCTTGGGATCGAATTCCACCTTGAAGACGGTCGGCCCATCCTTGCGCGGTTCGGCGCTGCGGAGGCTGAAACCCGAAGCGCGTCCCGCGGATTGCAAACGGCCGCTAACCCCGCGGAACCGCACGCGCATCGTGTTGTGGAGGTAGTCCATCGACGGCAGGACTTCGGCGGATTCGAAATCGATCGGGCTTGCGTGCCCGGGCAGGCGGTAGACCGTGCCGAGCGCGACTTCGGCGAGCCGCTTCCCGAGCCGTTGATGCCCCTCGGTGCCGATGTGGATCAAGTCGTCGAGCGGGAGGTCGATCGCCGGCACCACCTGGAGGTTCGGGCGCTTGCCCGCGGCGGTGCGTTGCCGGTCCCGAATCTGCTCCCATTTCAACGCGTAGTCGGGGTCGGTGTCGAGGCAATACCGACTGATCTGGACGTACAGGACCGGGAGGTCCGCGATGCCCGTGTCGCGCCGAACGGCGTCCACGAAATCCAGCCAGGTCTTCTCGAACGAATCCTGCAGGCCGGGGTTGGTCTCGCCCTCGCCTTGGTACCAGAGCAGACCCTTGATATTGCCGCCGACCTCGCGGATGCGCGCGATCATGTTGCCATAAAGGCTGTCCTTGCCGTCCTTGAGCAGGTCCGGGCTCCAATGGCTCATGCCCGTGGCTCCGAGGGCGCAGGGGATCAAGCCGATGCGCCGGCCGGTGTGTCGGCGCACATGCCGGGCGAACGCGAGGGAGGGACCGACGCCGCCGAACACGCGCTTCTTTTCCATCGCCATGTTGTCGTCCCAGGCCTTCTGGCCCCAGACCGGGATCATGAAGTTGGAAAAAGCCTTCGGAGGGTGGCGGAAGATTCGGCTGACCGGTTCCTGGGCGGTCAACCACACCCCGTCGTCCATGTACATCGTGATGCCCGGGTCGGTGCGTTGCCGCGCGGGCAGCAGGCCCGCTCCGGCCATGTTGGACTGGCCCGCGCAGACCCAGAGGTCGACATCGGGATCGGGAACGGAATTGGATTTCGTGGTTTGCGTTTTCATGGAGGTGTTCGGAATTTCAGGAAAGGTTCCAACGGTCGCCGATGGGGGCGCTCCAAACGCCGACGCCGCGCCGGCCGAAGGCATGGTTCCAGTAAAGCAGCCAATCTCCCTTGTGGGGAACCAGCGACCAAGCCTCGTAAAGGGGAGCAATCCAGAACGCGGGGGGAAGGACCTCGAGTTCGGGAGCGTTGCCGAGGAACGGCGTGGGGCTGCGGTCGAGGGCCCGCGTGGGATCGTCGCTCGCGAACAGCGCCTGCAGCGGGTAATGGGCGGCGTGCATGCGCGCCGGATCGCCGCCTCCGTCCGGGGGTGCGTTCACGCCGTTTCCGATCAATACGATGCCGTCGCGGCCGAGCACCGCCGCCGCGGTGTCGATGTAGGCGCTGTCGAAGCGCCCGGGGCGCAGCGGGAGCACGTCGACGGGCTCGCCGTCGTCGCCGAGGACGAATTCCCAGTCGATCAGGTTGTCGGAAACGGCGGCCGAGAGGACATTTGCGCCGCGTGTGGCGAGCACATTGACGAACATTCGGTATTTTCCACCCACCCGGGTCGCCACCAACCGGTCGCAGTCGAGGCGCACGACGACGGCCGGGTGGGGAAAGCGCCAGGGAGCCCTGCTCGGGAGGGTTTCCCGGTCGCGCGGTCCGTGGTGTTGGAAGATGCGCCCGCGGATATTCCACTCGACAAAGTCGCGGGTGGTGGCCACCATCAGCTCCTGGTGGCGATCGACGCCGTGCACGAATGCGTTGAAGTACAGATGGTGGGTGCCGTCCTCGCTCGTGATC
>JBJTRZ010000287.1:0-2020 GCA_046076415.1 Armatimonadota bacterium | reverse complement strand
GCAGGTGCTCGCGGCGCGGCTCGGATTGGCGACGGGAAAGGATCTGGCGCGGGCGTGCCGCGATTATGTTCGACCGTCGGCGGCCACCGCGCTATGGGTGCTTTGCGAGATCGCGATCATCGCCTGCGACCTCGCGGAGGTGATCGGATCGGCGGTGGCGCTGCAGCTTCTTTTCGGGCTTCCCCTGGCCGCGGGCGTGTTGCTCACCGGCTTCGATGTGCTTTTGCTGCTCGCGCTCGGACGTTTCGGGTTCCGGAAATTGGAGGCGATGGTCACGACGCTCGTGGCGACCGTCGCGCTGTGTTTCGCCTATGAAATGTTCCAAGCGAAGCCGGATTGGGGCGGTGTCGGGATGGGTTTGCTGCCGTCGCCGATGCCGGACAAGGACGCGCTGCTGATCTCGCTCGGAATCCTTGGCGCAACGGTGATGCCGCACAACCTCTATCTGCACTCCGCGGTCGTCCAGACGCGCGCCTGGGATCGGACTCCCGCCGGCATCCGATCGGCCATCCGGTGGAATACCCTCGACACCGTCCTCGCGCTGGGGGCGGCGTTTTTCGTGAACGCCGCGATCCTGGTCCTCGCCGCTTCGGCGTTCCACGGACGAACCGAGGTGGTGGACGAACTCGGCAGGGCCCACGAACTGCTCAGGCCGACCCTCGGCGGAGCCGCCGCGACGGCGTTCGCGGTGGCGCTGCTCGCCTCGGGGCAATCGTCGACCATCACCGGCACCCTGGCGGGACAGATCGTGATGGAGGGTTTCCTACGCATCAAGGTCGCCCCGCATGTCCGGCGACTGGCGACCCGCTTGCTCGCCATGATTCCCGCGCTCCTCCTGGTGATCGCCACGGGGGGAAAGGAAACCGCTCGGATGCTCACCTGGTCGCAGGTCGTGTTGTCGATGCAGCTTTCCTTCGCGGTGTTCCCGTTGGTCGCGTTCACTTCGGACCCGCGCCGCATGGGCGAATTCGCAAACCCGGCGTGGCTCAAATGGCTCGCCACCGCCGTTGCGCTGCTGATCGCGGGCCTCAATGTCCAGCTGCTGCGCGACACCCTCGGCGACATCGCGGTGGGGGCGATCGCACTGGGAATCGCGGGATTCGCAGGGTGGGTGCGATGGCGTCCCGGGGCGGGCGTGGTCGAGGACGCATCGGTGCCTCCGGCGATATAATCGAGCCCATGGGATGTGCGTCGACACTGGCTCCCGAACAGGTGCTGGATGTCCTGCGATCCGCCGGATGCCGGATCACCAAACCGCGACAGGCCCTCGCCGAACTGTTCGCGTCGGCGGAATCTCCCGTCTCGGTCCCGGAACTGCACGCGAAGGTCAACGAACGTTTGGCCGAACATCCCGGCGACGAACCGGTGAATCTGGTGACCGTTTACCGCTTCGCCAACCTGCTGGTGGAGCGGGGAATCGCCCGCAAAGTGGAGTTCGGCCAAGGCTATTTCCGGTACGAACCGGCCGAGGCGCAGGACGGACCGCATCACCACCACATCGTTTGCGACGAATGCGGGCGGATCGCCGATTTCCACGACTGCGGTATCGCGACCCTGATCGACCGATTGGAGAGTGAAAGCGGCTTCCGCATCGCGCGCCACCAGCTCGAGCTCTACGGGCTCTGCCCCACCTGCCGACCCGCTCGACTCTAGGCGTTGCTACGGAGCGCCCGAATGACGCCTCCCGAGACGATCAAGAGGAAGCCTGTCCAAAAAACCACCGGCGACATTTCCGGTATATCGATGCGGTTGCCTAATCCGAACAAGTGTGCCGCTTCAAAACCAAGTTTCACTCCCGCCCACGCGACAAGCGAATATGCCAAATCGTCAAGTTGGGGATATTTGCGTATCAGGCCGATCAATGCCTGTGCCGAAACCCTGAGAAGGAGGATGCCGAGGAGCCCACCAAAATAAACGACCCAAATCTTCGAGGACGAATGCACCATTGCGACCGCGACCAAAATGGAGTCGATGGCGAAAAACAAATCCGTGATTCCAATTTGAACCACCGTATACCAGA
>JBJTRZ010000286.1:0-1372 GCA_046076415.1 Armatimonadota bacterium | reverse complement strand
GGGCTGGCGATGCGCGGGCCGTGCGCTGTGGCTCTCGCTTCACGACTTTTTTGCGGGGGGTCCCGGTTTCCATCCCGCGAACGTATGGTTGTGGGATTTGTACCAATCGCCGGCCGTCGTGCGTTTGCCGCCGCCGGATTTGGCGACATGGCAATACGTGCACGGCTTGCGTTCCTTGGTGGCGTATTTGGGAAGGGCTTGGGCGCAGGGCGCAGCCGCGGCGATCAACGCGCACGCGATGGTCAGGGAACGGAAATGGTTTGCCATAGACAATCTATTGATACCATTCCCGACGCCCGAGGTTTCGCAATTCCTGCCCCGCGAGGCTCAAACCGGCGATTCTTGACGGTTTTTCGGGGCGAATGGTACCATCGGGCGTGCCGGAAACCCCTCTTTCCCCCGAAGAACTGCTTCGACTGACGGGCATCGCAGCCCGCCACGGACTGGAGGAAATCGCCCTCCACGAGCCCGGGCGGACCGTCACGATCCGCTCTCGGTTCGCGCGGGCCGACAGTCCACCGACTTTGGCGCATCCCACTTCGGCACCCGTGTCCGCGGCACCCGCTCGGACGCTCGACGCGCCGATCATGGGGGTTTTCTATCGGTCTCCCGCGCCCGGCGAACCGCCCTTCGTCGAGGTGGGCGATACGGTCGAGGCCGGCCAGCCGATCGGCATGATCGAGGCGATGAAGGTCTTCTCCGATGTGCCCGCCGAAACGGGGGGACGTGTTGCGGCGATTCTCGTGTCCAATGGCACCCTGGTCCAGCCCGGCGACCCCTTGATCGAGCTCGAGGGCGCCTGACGCCATGCGCGAAATCGGCATCGGCATCCTCGGGTGCGGCGTCGTGGGCTCCGGCACGGTCGAGATCCTGCATTCCAACGCCCGAGAGATCGAACGGCGGGTCGGTGCTCGCCTCGTGGTGCGCCGCGTTGCCGTCAAGGATCCTGAAAAACCGCGTCCCGCGTGCTTGGATCGATCGCTGATCACCACCGACCCGATCGCGGTGATCGCGGACCCTTCCGTGGACATCGTGGCCGAATTGGTGGGTGGAGTCGATCCGGCCGGCGACTGGATCCGGGAAGGTCTCGAGCGTGGCAAGCACATCGTGACCGCCAACAAGGAATTGATGGCCAAGGCCGGCCATCCGCTCATGGATTTCGCCGCCGTGCGCAATCTCGACTTCTTCCTCGAGGGCAGCGTTGCCGGAGGAATACCCATCCTCTCCGCGATGAAGGAAAGCCTCGCGGCAAATCGTTTCCGCGAGGTGATGGGCATCGTCAACGGAACCACCAACTACATCCTCACGCGGATGACAGAGGAGGGAGCGCCGTTCGAGGATGTCCTTCGCGATGCCCAGCGTTTTGGATATG
>JBJTRZ010000285.1:0-4530 GCA_046076415.1 Armatimonadota bacterium | reverse complement strand
CCGCCGAGCATGCCGAGTTCGGCTTCCACCGAGATTCCGCGGGCGTGGGCCGCTTCGACGACGCGCTTGGTGATGGCGACGTTTTCATCGAACGGATCGTGGGAGGCGTCGATCATCACCGACGAATAGAACCCGCTTTCGATGCATTCGTAGCAGGTCTTCTCGTCGCCATGGTCGAGGTGCACCGCGAAGATGGCGTCGGGGAAGATGTCCTCCGCGGCGCGGATCATCGCCTCGAGCATGCGCTTGTCGGTGTAGTTGCGGGCGCCCTTGCTGAGCTGGATGATGAACGGCGCCTGGCTGTCGATGCAGCCTTGGAACAACCCCATGATCTGCTCGAGGTTGTTGATGTTGTAGGCACCGACGGCGTACTTGCCGTAGGCATGGGCGAAGAGTTGCTTGGTGGCGACGATCATTGGTGTGGACGGACCTTTCCCGGGAAGGTCGACGCCCCGTTGCGCCGCCCGAACATTCGGTGTCAGTCTAGTGCACGGCCGGCGAACGTGTCAAGGTGGGGAGCGCGTTGCGGGACGCCGGCGGGAACGGTACGATGGAGGGCTTCCGGCGGTCGGTAATCGCCGGGTTCACGAAAGGATTCAAACCGATGCGCGAAGGCATCCATCCCGACTACCGCGAGGTTCAGGTCACCTGCGCCTGCGGCAGCACGTTCGTCACTCGCTCCACCGGCGACAAGATCGCCGTCGAAATCTGCTCCGCCTGCCACCCGTTCTTCACCGGCAAGCAGAAGATTGTCGACACCGAAGGCCGTGTCGACAAGTTCCAGCAGAGGTTCGGCGCGTTCCTCAAGCGCAAGTAGGCGGCGGGAAAGCCCACTCCGTGTCCAGCGACGCGAAGACCCTGTACGGGGGCCAGGCGGTCATCGAAGGTGTGATGATGCGCGGCCCCCGGTGCTTTGCGGTGGCGGCGCGTCGCGCATCGGGCGAAATCGCCTTGGTGTGCGAACCCGTGCCCAAGATCCTGCGCCCCGCGTGGCAGAAGGTTCCCTTCCTGCGGGGCGGCTTCGCGCTCGTGGATGCCATGGCGCTGGGCACGCGCTCGTTGTTTTGGGCCGCCAAAGTCGCGGAAGCCGACACGGCCCCCGCCTCCGGAGCCGGCGCCTCATCCAAGGTCGCCGACATCGCCATCGGCGGCGCGCTATTCACCGGGCTCGGTTTCGCGGTATTGCTTTTCAAGGTGCTTCCCCAGCTCCTGCTCGAGCCGCTCAAGCAGGGCCAACCGGTCTGGCGCATCGGGCTCATCGACTTCGCGGTCCGGCTGTGCATTTTCACCGGCTACATTGCGCTCGTAGCGCGCATGCGCCATGTCCACCGGGTGTTCCAGTACCACGGCGCGGAGCACAAGGCGATCAACACCCTCGAGGCCGGCCTGCCGTTGACGGTGGAGAACGTGCAGGCGGCCAGCCGATTGCACCCACGCTGCGGGACCTCGTTCCTGGTGCTGGTGATCCTGCTTTCCGTGCTCGCGGTCGCGCCGTTCTACGGACAACCGTTGCCCGTTCGAATCCTGATCCAACTTGGGTTGCTCATTCCCGTGGCCGGCGTGGGCTTCGAGATCCTGCGGCTCGCGGGACTGCTGCGCGGAAACCCGATCGCCGACGCCCTCTCGCGGCCCGGGATGTGGACCCAGTTGCTGACCACGCGCGAACCGGACGCGGCCCAGTGCGAAGTGGCGATCGCCTCGCTTGAGGCGGTGCTCGCCGCGACCGCGGCCGAAACGTCGCCCACCGCCTGACACGGCCCTCGGCTCAGCAGCCGGGTTCGTATCCGAGCAGCCCGCGTTCCTTGATCAACCGCGCCACGGCGTCGGGCACCATGCCCTCCCAGCTCGGATCCTTGGCTTCGATGCGTCGAATGACCTCGCGCGAGAAGATGTGCAGGTAATCGCGGTCGTAGAAGTCGAGCCCCTCGATGCACCCGTTCTCGACCAAGTGTTCGTAGAGGCTTTGCAGATGCGGCGCCACCTTGAGCTTGGCCACCGTCGTTAGCTGATGCGTGGCTTGGTCGAGGTAGGGATACACGTAGAGCTTGAGGCCGTTTTTGAAGAGGCGCCCGAACGACTCGAGAATGCCGCCCTCCAGCTCTTCGTAGTACTTTTCCTCGAACAGGTCGCGCAGGCTCGGAATGCCCATGGCGAGCGCGATCGGTCGGCGCGTGTAGCGGCGCAGGTAACCGGCGAGACGGTAGTACTCGAAATAGTCGGAAATGAGCACTGTGGCGCCGGTTGCGGCGATCATGTCGGCCCGGGCGAGGAAGTCGTCGTAATCGATCTCGCCCCGCGCGAGCAGGTTGCGCATGGTGATCTCGAAGAGCGTCACCACTCCCTTGCCGTCGTCGTCGGGATCCGCCGCGCAAACCTGTTCGAACTGTTGGCGCGCGCACTCGAGCATGTCGACATTCACATGGGTGACCGGCCGGAACGAGCCCCGTTCGACCAGGATCGGCCGTTTGCGCAGGGCTTCCGACGGCTGGAGCACCTCGCCGTCCGCGCGGAACAACGCCGCGTTCGCGAGTTCCAGCTGCACCAATTTGAGCGCCACCAAGCGGTGGTCGATGTCGGGGAACGCGGGACCGGTGAACTTGATCATGTCCACTTCGATCCGGTCGGCGGTGAGGCTGTCCAGCAGCGAACGCAGGATCGCGTAGGTGTCGTCGGGGTGGTACAGGGCCGCGTGGATCAGGTTGACGCCCACGATGCCGAGCGCTTCCTGCTGGGCCACGTTGTCGCGGTCGAGCATCCGCACGTGCAGCACGATTTCGCTGGGTTCGGTGCGCGGAAAGGTTTGGAAGCGGATCCCCATCCACCCGTGGCATTCGGCGGTGCCTTGCCAGCTTTGGGCGGCGACGGTGTCGGCGAACGCGAAGAATTCGGTGCGGTCGCCGCGCTGGGGACCGAGGCGCTCGACGAGCAGGTCGAACTCGTGGTCGAGCATCGTCTGCAACCGCTCGCGCGACACGTACCGGGGACACGGACCGTAAATCGCGTCGCTGACCGTCATGTCGTAGGCCGACATCGACTTGGCGATGGTGCCGGCGGCGCCGCCCACCTGGAAGAACCAGCGCACGACTTCCTGACCCGCGCCGATTTCCGCGAACGCACCGTACTTGGTGGGATCGAGGTTGATACGCAGCGCTTTCTGCTGGGTTCCGACCTGCCGGTTGTCGGAATGGGGACGTGGGCTCGGTGTCATGGCGGGGCGGTTCAGTATACCCGTACGCCCAGTCGCTCCAGCACACGCCTGGACTGCGCCTCCACGACCGCGTTGTTTCCCCTGTAGTAGGGCAATGCGATCAACGCGGTGGACAAGGCCCATCCGCGGCCCCGTTCCCACGCCGCGTCGTCAAGTGCCATCGCCTCTCGAAACCGATCCCGGGCACGGCCCGTGAACCAATTCCACGCAGGCAACAGGTCGCACGCAGCGTCCCCCACCCCCATGCAGCCGAAATCGATCAAGGCGGCCAGCGCTCCGTCGCGCATCAGCACATTGCCCGGCTGAACATCCCCATGGATCCAGACCCCCTGCCCGGGGCTTTGCGGAGCACTTAGCGCCCGATCCCACAGCTTTGCCGCCGTTTCGCCGTCGACACTTCCGCCGAGCGCCGCCAGTGCCGCCCGTACCTGTGCATCGCGTGTCGATAGTGGCGCTCCGCGCCAGGAATTGCCGTGGCCGGGCAGCGGGCCACCCGCGGAGTCGACACGACGTAGGGCGACCAAACACCGGGCGAGCGCCGTGGCGACATCCTCTCCGACCGCCGATGTGGGATCGGGATTGGCACCTTCGATCCAAGGAACCACCGTCCAAGCACAGGGATAGCCAAATGCCGGCGCCCCGAGGAATACGGGTACGGGAACCACCACGGGCAGGCACGGCGCGATGCGAGGCAGCCATCGCGCTTCCACGAACGGTTGCCCGACGGCCCAACCCACCCGGGGCAAGCGGACCAAATGGTGATCTCCGCACCGGAACAGCGCATTGTCGGTTCCGAAGGACTCAACGCGGCGCAAGGGAGCATTGGACCACTGCGGCGCCTGAGCCTCGAGCAACCGTGCCACGGTTCCCAAATCGATCTCCCAACCGTTCATCTCCACCCTCGCCCCTCCCAAGCCCGTCCTTTCCCCGCACGGTACACTGTCGCGCCATGTTCGAGAAGCTGCGCGAAGTGCTGGCCCGGTACGAGGAACTCACGGCCAAGATGATGGATCCCGCGGTGGCCACGGATCCCGCCCAATTCCGCGATGTCGCCAAGGAGCATACGGCGCTCACGCCGCTCGTGGAGACCTTTCGCGAATACGAACGGGTGCGCATCGGCATCGCCGACGCCGAGGAAATGACGTCGGATCCGGAAATGAAGGATCTGGCGCAGTCGGAGCTCGACGCGCTCAAGCCCCGCCTGCCCGAACTCGAACAACAGCTCAAGCTGATGCTGCTCCCGCGCGATCCCGCGGACGACAAGGACGTCATCATGGAGTTCCGTCCGGGCACGGGCGGCGACGAGGCGGCGCTGTTCGCCG
>JBJTRZ010000284.1:0-5742 GCA_046076415.1 Armatimonadota bacterium | reverse complement strand
ACCTCGGCGAGGTCTTCCTGCTGATCGCCGAATCGGCGCGCGGCGTGCGAACGGGCATCCATCCCGGCGATCTGGTTCGGCAACTGCTCGTACTCGGAGTTCAGAGCATCCCCATCGCCGTCGGCACCGTTGCCCTTTCGGGTGCGGTCCTCGCCCTGTACACCGTTCAGTCCCTCACCACCTACGGGGCCGGGGGGCTCGTCGGGGGGATCGTCGCCCTCACCGTGGTGCGCGAGACCGGGCCGCTGATTTCCTCGATCATGATGACCGCGCGGGCCGGTTCCGCGATCGCGGCGGAGATCGGCACGATGAAGGCGACCGAGCAGATCGACGCGCTGCGCGCGATGGGGCTCTCTCCGGTGGAGCATTTGGCGACACCGCGCATCCTCGCCTGTCTGGTGATGTTGCCGATCGCCACGCTGTTCTCCGACGCGGCCGGCATCGCGGGAGGGATGTTGGTCGCATTGGGCCGCGGGCAGTCGCAACAGGAATTCACCACGTCGTTCCGAAACCTCCTCGACCCCTCCGGCGCCGACATTTTCGAAGGACTCGCCAAGTCTTTGGTCTTCGGCCTCATCGTGGGTGCGGTGGGATGCCGCGAAGGCCTGCGCTCCACCGGCGGCGCAGCCGGCGTGGGGCATTCCACCATTCGCGCGGTGGTGCTGGCCCTCGCCCTGATTTTCGTCGCCGACCTTTGCGTCACGTTCCTCACCCGCGACGGAATCATTTGACCGTGTCCGAGGCAACCGATCCCCGATCAAGCGCGGGAATAGACGTTTCCGGCCTCGGCGTGGTGCTCGATGGCCGGACCATCCTCGAGGATGTCACCGTATCGATCGCGCCGGGCGAACTGCTTTGCGTGGTGGGTTTGTCGGGGTCGGGGAAGTCCACCCTGCTGCGCTGCATTTGCGGTTTGGTGCCCCCCAGCGCCGGGGACATCCGCATCGACGGCATTTCGGTTGGTTCGCTGCCCGAGCGCGATTGGGTGCCGATCCGCGCGCGGATGGGGGTCGTGTTCCAATACGCGGCCCTTTTCGATTCGATGAACGTTCGGGAGAATGTCGCCTTCCCCATGGTGCGTGGACCGCTCCGTGGGCGCTACGCGCATCTGGGAGCGGTGCCGCTGGCCCGGCGCGTATCGGGTCTGCTGCGCGACGTGGGGCTCACGGGCATCGAACGCCGTATGCCGTCGGAACTCTCCGGAGGAATGCGCCGCCGAGTGGGCCTCGCCCGCGCCTTGGCAACGGAGCCGGAAATCGTCCTGTATGATGAGCCGACCTCGGGCCTCGATCCGGTGACGGCGGCGGCGATCGATCAGTTGGTGCTCGACACCCGCGCGCGCCGCGGCGTGACCAGCGTCGTCGTCAGCCACGACATGGCCAGCGTTTTTCGAATCGCGGACCGAATCCTCATGCTCTACGACGGCCGGGTGCGCATTTTGGGTACGGTCGACGAGGTGAAGTCGAGCGAGGACCCGGTGGTTCGGCAATTCATTGCGGGATCGGTCGACGGACCGATTGCCACGGGACGGCGCTGACATGGGGCCAAGCGGGCGGGAAGGGGGGCGGCGGTGAACGAAACCCAGCGATACCTGGCGGTGGGCGCCACCCTGATCGCGGCGATCGCGGGCCTCGTGGTGGCGCTCGCGTACCTGCGCGGGACCATCGCCGAGGCCCAGACCACCGACTACCGCGTCCTGTTCGACGATGCCCGCGGCATTCAAACGGGCTATCAGGTTCGGCTTGCGGGCATTCCCATCGGCAAGGTCCAGGATGTGACGCTCGTCGATCGACAGGCCCAGATGCGCTTGCGCATCGACGACAAATTTCCGTTGCCGGCCGACTCGCGCTTCCAAGTGGTCACTCCACTCATCGGCAGCACGCCGTTTGTCCAAGTCGTTCCCGGCGTGTCGTCCGCGCGGCTCGGCGCCGCCACCGTGGTGCGCGGAGAGCGCACCGCCGGCGTCGACACTCTGATGGGCCGCGCCGATTCGGTGATGGGCAAAGTCGATGGACTCCTCGGGGATCCCGCTCTGCAGGCGGACCTGCGCGCCACCATTCACAATCTCCGGCTTGCGTCCGAGGAATTGCCCCGCACCCTCGAACGGACGCAGGCGATCATCGGAAACGCGGCCACGTTGTCGCAACAGACGACGCGTCTGGTGCCGAACCTGGAAAGGCAGATCGGTTCCCTCACCGACCAAACCGGGGTGCTGCTGCGCGAGTTCCAAAAGGCGGCGCGCACCGGCACCGGAGTCGCCACCGAGGCAAAATCCCTGACCGCCGATCTTCGGGCCACGGTCAACGAAAACCGCGCCGGCATCAAGGCGCTGCTGCGCAACACCAACGACGCGGTGAGCGGGGTGGCCGCGCTGACCGGCCAGATCGGGGAAACCCTGGGAAGCTCCAAGTTCCGCGAGAAATTCGACGCGGCGACGGGCAACCTCGAGACCGTGACCCGCAACATCGTGACGATATCGGAGCGCCTCGACGCGACGGCTGCGGAAGTGCAACGTTTCGCGTCGGATCCCGCGCTGCTCGGGGACGTCAAGGCAACCGTCGCCAACCTGAAGGAAACCTCCGCATCCGTGAAAGGATTGGCGGAACGTCTCGCGACGGTGCGCATCCCCGGGGAACGACGCCCCGGCGCCACCGTACCCCCGAACACACCCGTTCGTGCCCTTCCGGCGCTCGCCGAACCGGGCTTGACCTTCGATTCCCGTTACGATACAACGGCGGAGCGTCTACGCAACGACGTCCATTTCGTGGTGCCCAGCGGGCTTGCCGGCGAGTACTGGCGCGTCGGTCTCTTCGGGATGACCGAGGCGAATCGCCTCGATCTCCAGGCGGGCCGCACCGACGGACGGGGGGCGTTGCGATACGGATTGTTCTCCGGAAGGCTGGGTGCGGGGCTCGACACGCCGGTGCTGGGTTGGGACCTGCGCCTCGACGTGTACGACCCGAACCGGTTCACGGTCGACGCCCGTTTGCGGAAGCGGCTGGATTCCGGGACGTCCCTGCTGTTCGGGGTCGACAAACTGGGAAATGGCAACGCTCCCGTCGTGGGCGTTCAGTTCAAGAGGTAGGTTTTCGATGAACGTCATTCTGTCCAAGGACATCACCAAGGTCGGTCGCGAAGGCGAGGTCGTCGCGGTCGCCGACGGTTACGCACGCAACTACCTGCTGCCCCGCGGCCTCGCGGTCGAAGCCGTCGGTGGAGCGCTCAAGGCCGTGCAGCTCCGGCAGGCGCTCGAGGAGCGCAAGGCCGGCAAACTGCTCGCGGAGGCGCAGGCCTCGCAGGCGGCGCTCGAAGGCAAGGCCCTCACCATCGCCGCCAAGACCGGCACCGGCGATCGCCTTTACGGCTCGATCACCGCCTGCGACATCGCCGCCGCCATCCAGGCCGATCTCGGTATTGCCGTGGACAAGCGCAAGGTGGGCCTGCTCGATCCGATCAAGGCCATCGGCACGTTCGAGGTCCCGGTCAAACTCCACCGCGAAATCAGCGTCGTCCTCACCGTCAACGTCGCCAAGGCCTGACCCCCCGGCGCAGAATATCGACCCCCGCCGCCCCGCGGCGGGGGTTTCGTTTCCAAGGACCATGCCCGAACGAATCCCGCCACACAACATCGACGCCGAAATGGCGGTACTCGGGGCCATGTTGCTTGGAGACCGAAACGCCGTGGAGAAAGCCACGGAGTTGCTCCAGCGCGACGATTTCTATCGGGAAGCGAACGCGCGCATCTTCGACGCCATGGTGGGACTGGCGGAGAAGGACGAACCCATCGACATCGTCACCCTCAAGGATGAACTGACGGTGCGTGGTCTCTACGAGGCCGTGGGCGGGGCGAATTACCTGATGGCCATCGGCGACTTCGTGCCGACCGCCGCCAACGTCGCCCACTACGCTCGAATCGTTTCCGAAAAAGCCCTGCTCCGCCGATTGATCGAAGCGTCGTCGGAAGTGGCGGGCCTCGCCTCCGGCGAGGTCGACGACGTGGACCGGTTGGTGGACCACGCGGAACGCGCGATTTTCAATGTCGCCCGGCGGCGGCGCAACGACGGCTTCTCCGCACTGCGTCCGCTGCTCACCGAGACCTTCGACAAGATCGACACCCTCTACCATGAAAAGGGCGTCACCACGGGCGTCGACTCCGGGTTCGACGACCTGAACTACATGACCAGCGGATTCCAACCCGGCGAGCTGGTCATTGTGGCCGCCCGTCCAGCGATGGGAAAGACCGCACTGACGCTGACGGTCGGGCAAAACGCCGCGCTCAAGGGTTCCACCGTGGCGGTTTTCTCGCTCGAAATGAGCAAGGAATCCCTCGTCCAGCGCATGATCTGCTCCGAAGCGCGCGTCGATGCCCATCGACTCCGCACCGGCTATCTGCAAGAGGACGACTGGTCCCGGCTCGCGGGCTCCGTCAATCGGCTTTGGGACTGCCCGATCTATATCGACGATGCCACCGACGTGAGCGCGCTCGAAATGCGCGCGCGCTGCCGTCGCCTGCGCGCCGAGGCCGGTGGGCTCGACATGGTCATCGTCGACTACCTGCAGTTGATGCGGGGGAGTGCGCGCAACGCGGAAAACCGCAATCAGGAGATTTCCGAAATCGCGCGAGGTCTCAAGAGCCTCGCCCGTGAACTCGAGGTGCCGGTGATCGCATTGTCCCAGTTGTCGCGTTCGGTCGAGCGGCGCGAGGACAAACGGCCCATGCTCTCCGACCTGAGGGAATCGGGTTCGATCGAGGCGGAAGCCGACCTGGTTATGTTCATCTATCGTCCGTCGTATTACGCACGCAAGGAAGCGGTTTCCGCGGAGGATGCGGATCGCGGCGAGCCCGACGCGTCCGGCGTGCCCGACGGCGAAGAGGCGGAAATCATCATCGCCAAACAGCGCAACGGCCCCGTCGGAACCATCAAACTCGCGTTCCTGCCCAAATACGCCCGTTTTGAAAATCTGTCGCGCATCGCGGAGGACAACCCGTTTTGAAGATCCTGGTCGTGGGCGGCGGTGGCCGCGAGCATGCTCTGTGCTGGAAACTCTCGCGCAGCCGCGACGTGCGGAAGGTGTATTGCGCACCCGGGAACGCCGGGACGGCGGAGGTGGCGGAAACGTGCCCATCGAGGCCACCGACATCGAAGCCCTCCGCAACTTCGCGGAGTTGCACGCGATCGATCTCACCGTGGTCGGACCGGAAAAACCGCTCATCCTCGGTATCGTCGATGCGTTCGAGGCGCGGGGATTGCCCGTTTTCGGGCCGTCGGCGGAACCCGCCCAGCTCGAAGGGTCGAAGGTGTTCGCCAAGGAATTGATGGCGCGGGCGGGCATCCCCACCGCGGATTTCGCGATTTTCTCCGATGCGGACGGCGCGCGCGCATACCTTCGGTCGGCCCGCTTCCCGATCGTGGTCAAGGCGGATGGAGAAGCCGCCGGCAAGGGGGTTGTGGTGGCCGCCGATTTTGCCGAGGCGGATGCCGCGATCCAAACCATCATGGTGGACCGCGCCTACGGCGCCTCCGGCGACCGCGTCGTCATCGAAGCCTGCCTCGAAGGCGAAGAAGCGTCGGTCATGGCGTTTGTCGACGGAAGCACCGTCGTGCCAATGGTGGCGATCCAGGATCACAAACGCGTGGGCGAGGGGGATACCGGACCAAACACCGGAGGCATGGGCGCGTACGCTCCGGTTCCTTCGGCACCGACCGACATCGTGGACCAGGTGCGCCGGAATATCCTCGA
>JBJTRZ010000283.1:0-1256 GCA_046076415.1 Armatimonadota bacterium | reverse complement strand
CCAGGCCTTGGTCGCGCACGGCGAAGACCAACGTCTGGCCATCCTCCTTGAGGGAGACCTCCACGCGGACATCGCCGCCGTCGGGCGAGTACTTCAACGCGTTCCCGATCAAGTTGTGCAGGATCTGTTCGAACTTGTCGGCGTCCGCTTCGATGTTCGCCGGCACGTTTTCGGCGACCGAGAAGTCGAGGGTGTGCTTGGCGCGCTTGTAGGTGCTGCCGTTTTCGATGACAACCGTCTTCTTGACGGTTTCGCGGACATCGACTTGGTCGAAATTGAGCTGCATGGAAGCGCCCGCTTCGATACGCGAGACGTTGAGCAGGTCGTCGATGAGCCTGCGGAGTCGGTCGCATTCCTTGTCGATGATGGTGTAGAACTCGATGCGATCGTCATGGGCGAACATCGTTCCGTCCTCGTCCATGAGGAGCGTGGCGACGAAGCCCTTGATGGAGGTCATCGGCGTGCGCAGTTCGTGGGACACCGTGGACACGAACGCTGTTTTCATCTTGTCGACATTCTTGATTTCGGTGATGTCGTTGAAGATGGCCACGGTTCCGATCCGCTCGCCGTTTTCGGAATTGACGGCCGCGGTTTGGACCTGGAAATGGTGGACGTTTTCCGGGGATTTGGGCTCCGGGATGGAGATTTCCTCGTTGATTTCCGTCTGACCGCCTTCGATGGCGCGCCGCAGCAGATCGACCACATCGTCGTTGGAAATGAGCGAATCGTAGGGGCGCGCGTGGACCGATTCGTCGGCCGCGACTCCGAGGATTTGGCGCGCCGAAGAGTTCATCTGATTGACGCGACCCGCGGCGTTCACCATCACCAAGCCGATCGCAAGGGCGTTGATCTGCTCCTCGAGTTCGCGTTTTTCCTCGACCACGCGTCGGAACGTCGTGGCTGTGTTGATCACCGCGGCCGCGTTGCGCGACATGCGCTCGAGCAGCTTGACGTCCTCGTCGGTGAAAACGCCGCCGAAGCGCTGGTTGAAGACGTGGAGCACGCCGATGGTGCGCCGGTCGACCACCTGGTTCGTTTCCTCGTCGCGCTTCTCCACGATCAGGGGAACGCAGATTCCGTTGCGCGCGCCGAGTTCGGCGAGGCGCTCCTCGACCGCATGGTCGTCGGATTCGGTGTCGTAAACGATGGCGGCTTCGCCCGAAGTGAAGACCTTGCCCGAAACCCCCGACTTGGACGGAATGCGGTGATGGGGCAGCAGGGATTCGTCGATGCCGAGGGTCGGCTTCTCGGCGACG
>JBJTRZ010000282.1:0-4153 GCA_046076415.1 Armatimonadota bacterium | reverse complement strand
CGGGGTTACCGGTTTGTGCGCGGAAAACCCGTCGTCGAACCGTTTCCATTCATCCCGCGGGCGGCAACGCCGGGGTATCGCCGCGTGCGAGGGCCGCCTCGTAATCATCCACCTTCACGTACACCTGTCGGAGGATTTCCTCGGGCGAGGTCAATCCCGCACGGATCTTGGTGAGGGCGTCCTCGCGGATGGGAATCATTCCCGCCTTGACCGCGGCTTGGCGCAAGTCGGGACTCGGCGCCTTGGACATCACCAGCCGTTGGAACGATTCGTCGACCTGCACCACCTCATGGATACCGATCCGGCCCAGGAATCCGGTTCCCTCGCAGTACGCGCACCCTGGACCCGAGTGCCAGAAAACATCGTCCTCGGGAACGGACAACATTTGGGCTTGTCGGAGCGTGGGCGGCCCGTTCCGACGACACTTCGGGCAGAGTCGGCGCACGAGGCGCTGAGCGACCATGCCGATCAGGCCCGACGCGATCAGGAACGGCGGGACCCCCATGTCGATCAAACGAGTCACCGACGTCGGTGCGTCGTTGGAGTGCAGCGTCGAGAGCACCAAGTGTCCGGTCATGGCCGCACGGAACGCAATCTCCGCCGTTTCGGCGTCGCGCATTTCGCCCACGAGCACGATGTCGGGGTCCTGCCGCAGAATCGCGCGGAGTTGCCGGTCGAAGGTCAGTCCCACCCGATCGTTGACCGCACTTTGGTTGATCCCATCGAGGTCCACCTCGACGGGGTCCTCGCACGTCATGATGTTGACCGTTTTCTGACGGAGGACGTTCAGGGCGGCGTACAGCGTGGTGGTTTTTCCCGATCCCGTCGGACCGGTCACCAAAACCAGTCCCAACGGTTGGTGGATCAGGCTGTGGAAGGACGCTGCGTTTTGCGGCACGAAATCCAGCTGATCCAAGGATCGGACCGACATGCTGCGATCGAGCAGGCGCATGACGACCTTTTCACCATAGAGGACCGGGAGGGTGGAAACGCGAACGTCGAACGACTTTCCGCCAATCGAAAAGGCGATTCGGCCATCCTGGGGCAGTCGCTTTTCGTTGATGTCGAGCTCGGCCAGCACCTTGATACGCGAGGCGATCGAGTCCTGCAGGTCGCGCGGAAGTTCCTTCCAAACCTGAAGCACACCGTCGACCCGCAACCGAACCTCGACTTCCTCCTTGCGCGGTTCGACGTGGATATCCGATGCGCGCAATCGCACCGCATCGGCGACCATTTCTCGGACGATGCGCACCGCCGGCGCTTCGGTGCCGGTTCCCGGACCATACGACATTTCAACGACTCCTTGAATCGTCTTCCCCGCGCACGCTGGCCATTCCTGCAGAGGCGGCCATTTTCAAGGGTGATCGGGGGGAACGCCGTATCGCTGGCGCGTGGATTGGTACCGACGTTGCATCTGCGCCAGCAAGCCCGCCGCTTTCGGGTCCGCGTGGATGGACCTTAGCTCGTTCGGATCGGATTCGAGATCGAATAGATTCCATTCGCCGGTTTTCGGGAAACGAACCAACTTGTGCCGTTTGGTCCGAATGCCATCGTGCGCCGGAACCGAGTGGGTTTGTTCGCCCGTGTATCGGTAGTAAATCTCCTCCCGCCAGTTCGGGGGATGTTTTCCGTCCAACAGCGGTATCAGACTGCTCCCTTGCATCCGATCCGGCACCCGTACCCCCGCCGCTTCGAGGAACGTGGGGGCATAGTCGATGTTTTGAACCAATTCCGATGGACGCGAACCGGGACGGATCCGACGTGGCCACCGAATGGCGAGCGGCATGCGCAACGATTCCTCGAAAATCCAGCGCTTGTCGTACCAACCGTGCTCACCGAGGTAGAAGCCTTGGTCGGACGCATACACCACGATCGTGTCCTCCGCGGTCCCGGACCGGTCCACCCAATCCAGCAATGTCCGCACGGAATCATCGACGCCACGGACGCACCGGAGGTAATCGAGCAGGTAACGATGCCATTTCGCTCGGATCAAATCACGCGGGCCGAGCCTCCCCGATTCAACTTCCCGGAGAAACTCCCGCCCCTCTTTGCCAATGGTCGATTCCCAGAGCGCGCGCTGCGTGGCATCCATTCGATCGAGTTCGCCATTCCGGTCGCGGGGATCGCTGCCCGCCGGCCCGCGCGGCGCCTTCAAGTCCGACACCCAGGTCAGATCTTCGGACACGCGCATGCGATTGCCCCGAAGCAGATCGGACCGCCCCGACCAATCGTCGAAGAGTGTCGTGGGCTGGGGAAAACGCACCCCTTTGAACAATTCCATATGCTCCGGGGCGGGCATCCAGTTGCGGTGCGGTGCCTTGTGCTGGCAGAGCAGGAGGTAGGGCCGATTCGGGTCGCGTCGCCGCTCCAGCCAATCGATGGCCTTGCGGGTCGTGATCGAAGTAACGTGCCCCTTCTCGCGTTCCCGCACCCCACCCGAACGAAGGAAATCCGGATTCCAATAGGATCCCTGCCCCGGCAATATGTCCCAGTGATCGAACCCGACCGGATCGCTGATCAGGTGCCACTTCCCCACCACCGCCGTCTCGTACCCGGCATCGCGCAGCAGCGATGGAAACGTCGGTTGGGTGCCGTCGAACCGCGAGTTTTCGTTGTCGACGAAACCATTGATATGCGAGTGCACGCCAGTAAGCACGTTCGCGCGGGATGGCCCGCAGATCGAATTGGCGCAGAAGGAGTTTCGAAACAGTGCGCCTTCCCGGGCGATGCGGTCGATCCCCGGGGTTGGTGCCACATTCCGCAGTGGCCCCCCGTACGAGGAGATCGCCTGTACCGCGTGGTCGTCGGAGAAAATGAAAAGAATGTTGGGACTGCGCATGGTATTGGGTGACAAACGCGCCGGACGGCCGTTCGTCATTCCTATTCCCGCCGAAGTGCGCCGGCCCCTTCCCGGGATGTGTCCAGGGCCTAGGGAACGAAGCTCCGTGTTATCGTGGCCGGATCGAAGTCCACGGCGGACCCATCCCGCGGGCAATCGAAAAAGTGCGGGCAATCGAAGCAGGTGTCGGGCGATTCCGGGTGCGTGGCGGCTCGGCCGGTAGCGACCAAGGGCAACAACCGGGCCGCCTTGGCCGCCGCGTTCGCCACCACTCTTTCCGATGGCGCGAGCGGAAGTTCCACGTTTTCAAACGGGTGGAAAAGCCCAAGCCCCCTCGGATGGGCGTGGACAGCCAGGTTGTCCGTCCAATGCGCCCCGCGCGACGGCGCGCTCGAGGGAGGCGCGATACGCACCCGAAAAGCCATTCCTTGTTCGTCCATCAAATCGGACCGATAAACGATGCGGCCTTCCGGCAATTCGATGACGGTCGGGGCCACTGTGCCGACGAACCGCCCGGGGCTTCGAGGCATCGCGTCGATCCGGGCGCGATACCAATCGGCAAGTCCCGAAGGGTGGATTTCCGCCAAGGAGCGGACCCCGGCATCCTCGTCGCCACGCAAGATCGACACCACGGCCCCGTGGACGATCACGACGGGGGCACGCGGAATCCGATGTGCTCGATCGAAAATCACCTTCGCCGGGCACACCTCCCACGAACGAAGAAACGATGCATCGACCGAGGTCAGCTTCCCCCCTGCGAAGGAAACATGCGCCGTTTCCGGTGCGGGAGGGCGGGTTACGGCCTTCCATTCGACGCGTTCGGCAAGGCCCGCGAGAGGGGCGACGAAGGCGGGCGCGCGTGTCGTTCCACGCGCCTTGGTTGGGGTCACCAACCAACACTCGTCCCTGGCCCGCGTGAGCGCCACGAAGAACAAACGTTCCTCCTCCGCCGAGTCGATAGGGTTTCCCTTTCGGGAACCTCCCCGTGGCGAGGGAGGGAATCGGCTTTCGAGCAGGTTGGGAACGACGACAATATCGTATTCGCGCCCCTTGGCCCGGTGGATCGTCGTCACGACCGGCGAGACGTTCACCGGCAAGGACCTCCCCCCGGATTCCCCGTGTGCCATTCGGTGGCGAACGTATTCCAGGAAATCCCATCGCATGTCGGCGGGGGGCTTGCCCGTCGACGAAACCACTCGACGATACGCGACGGCGAGCCCGAACAGCTGTTCCCAACCCGCACGCGCCTCATCGCTCCAGCCCGCCGCGGGCGCACCACCCTCCCACGCGTCACCATCCAGCCAAACGTCGGGC
>JBJTRZ010000281.1:0-1813 GCA_046076415.1 Armatimonadota bacterium | reverse complement strand
GCCCAGGCCCCGGATGGCGGCAACCAACGACAACAGCGTATGCCCCGCCGCCGTCCCCATGTTGCGCAAGGCCGACGAGTCGGTCAGATCGCGTTGCCAACGGGAAATCGCCAGTTTCGACGCCAGATGCTCCAACAAGGCGTTGGCGATGCCCGCGTTCGCTTCGGAGTTTTCAAAATCGATCGGGTTCACCTTGTGCGGCATGGTGGAGGAACCCACCTCGCCCGCAACCACTCGCTGGCGAAGGTATCCCAGCGACACGTATCCCCAAACGTCCCTGTCGAAGTCGAGCAGGATGTTGTTGAAACGCACCCACGCGTGGAACCACTCCGCAATGTAATCGTGCGACTCGATCTGCGTGGTGACCGGATTGTACTCGAGCCCCATGCCCTCCACGAATCGACGTGCGATGGCGGGCCAATCGGCATCCGGAAACGCGCTGGCGTGGGCGTTGAACGCCCCCACCGCTCCGTTGATCTTGCCGAGGAACGCGAGCGTCTCCATTTCGGCGAGGACCCGGTCCCACCGGTGCACGAACACGACCATTTCCTTGCCGAAAGTGGTAGGCGACGCGGGTTGGCCGTGGGTGCGCGAAAGCATCGGCGTTCCCGCGTGGATCGAGGCCAGATCGGCGACACCTTCCACCAAGCGACGCGCAGCGGGAATCAGCACGTCGCGGAAACCGCCGCGCAACATTCGGGCATGGGCGAGGTTGTTGATGTCCTCCGACGTGCAGGCAAAATGGACCCATTCGCGCACATCCGAGAGCGACGTTCCCTCGAGACGATCCTTGATCCAATACTCCACGGCTTTGACATCGTGGTTGGTGGTCCGCTCGATCCCCTTGACCGCCGCCGAGTCGTCCACCGAGAAGTCGCGCGCGATGGCCGCAAGCACGTCCAGCTCATCCGGACCGAGCGGTCGGACGGCGCCGAGGGCCGGTTCCAAAGACAAATGCGCGAGCCATTCGAGTTCGACGGCGACGCGCTCGCGGATCAATGCGTGCTCCGAAAACCAATCGGAAAGCGGGGCGACCGCCCCGGCGTAACGTCCATCCAGCGCGCTGACGGCGGTGAGGCTCATGACCCGCCATTCTATCGCGGGGGGCGAGCGGAGCGGGAAACCGGTGTTTCCGCGGGGAGGCGGGGACGGCCGGGCCACCGACCATCGAAATGGAGGATTCGATGCGACCACAGCCGACCGGAGATTGGTTTTGGGATGTCGTGCGCCCGATGCTGGGGCGCCTCGCGCTCGTCACCGCATTGCTGGTCGGAGCGCTGGGCTGGTGGCGCGGCCACGGCGGCGATGCGACCATCCGCACCGCGTTGATGCCGTTGCGCGCCCTGCTCGATCCCGCCTACGCGCGACATGTCTCCATCCCCGCCAAGCCGGCTTGGCTGAAGACCAAGGGTTCCGCACTGGTCATCGATGGGTGCCCCGCCGATTTCCCCATCGAGGTCACCACCCATCGCCCCTTCCAGCGCAAGGGCGGTCTGCACCAACGTTGGCGCATCGAGCCGGTCGGCGACGACATAGTCCGGGTGACGTGGTGGAGTTCGAGCCGATGGGACGGCAAATCCGAACACACCGCGGTCAAAACCATGACCCGCAAGCAGCTTGCCGGTCTCCACGGCGGGCGGGGAATCGTGGTCTGGCGCCCGGGCGACGACGCGGCGAGCGTTCATGTCGCGAATCCGCTCGTCGCCACCGCGAAATCTCTCGACCGTTCATTCGCGAAAGCGGTCGAACGCTCACCCTTCAACCAATGGGAACGGCAAGTGGCCTCCGCCAACCATGGCGAGAGTTCGGCCAC
>JBJTRZ010000280.1:0-8829 GCA_046076415.1 Armatimonadota bacterium | reverse complement strand
CCCTACATCCGTGAGCGAACCCACGGGTCCTTCCGTCACTGGTTCGACTATTCGGGCGGCATGATGACCGACTGGGGAGCCCACCACCTCGACATTTCCCAGTGGGGACTGGGTCGCGACGGTTCCGGACCTTCCAAGATCAAGGCGGAGGGCCGCGCTCCGGTGGCCGATCCGAAGAAGCGCTCCTTCGAGGCGTTCCTCGCCTACAAGGTCACCTACACCTATTCAGACGGCGTCGAGTTGATCGCCACGAACGAAGGTGAGAACGGAGTCACGTTCCAAGGCGAGGACGGCCGGGAAATCTTCGTGAGCCGGGGCACGATCAGCGCCTCCGACGAGAAATTGATCACCGATCCGTTGCCCGCGAAAGCCACTCGCCTCTACGCATCCGACAGCCACGCGGCGAACTTCGTCAACTGCATCCGCACGCGCGAGCAACCGATCTGCAACGCGGAGGTCGGCCACCGGTCGGCCTCGGTTTGCCATCTCGGCAACATCTGCCTGCGCCTCGGCGGCCGCGAGCTCCAATGGGATCCGAAGAAGGAGGAATTCCGGAGCGATCCCGAGGCGAACGCGATGCGATCCCGCCCGATGCGCGGCGGTTGGACCCTCTAGGAGAACCGTTGGCCGCGGTCGCCGACCCCGTCGAAGGGACGATGGCGCTGCCCGATCTGCTCGGATCGGGTGCCCCTCGTCCCTTTCGCCTGTGCCTGAACACCAGCACGCTCCGCGGGCACGGGCTGTCGCTGCCCGAACTCGTGGAGATCGCCGCGGCCGCCGGCTACGACGCGATCGAGCCGTGGATCGACGAGCTGGACCGTTTCGAAGCCGAAGGGGGATCCCTTCAGGATGTTGCCGGGCGCCTGCGCGACCACGGTCTCGCCGTCGAGTCGGCGATCGGCTTCTTCAATTGGATCGACGATGACGGAAGCGCCCGCGAAGCGGGATTGACGGAAGCGCGTCGCTCCATGGCGGTCCTGTCGCGACTGGGCGGGTCGCGCATCGCGGCACCCCCGTTCGGAATTCACGAGGTCGGTTCGGCGCGCGTGGATTTGCTCGCCGCCGCGGATCGCTACCGGGTGCTCCTCGAGTTGGGCGATGAAACCGGAGTTTTGCCGTTGGTGGAAGTCTGGGGATTTTCCGCCAACCTGTCGCGACTGGGCGAGGCGGCGTTGGTCGCGGCGGAATCCGGGAGACGCGATGCCGCGATACTTGCGGACATCTATCACCTCTACAAAGGCGGATCTCCGATCGAATCGCTAGGTCTTCTGGGGCCACAGGCCCTCGGCCTCTTTCACATGAACGATTTTCCGGGGATTCCTCCGGCGCTGATCGGGGACGGAGACCGTGTGTTTCCCGGCGATGGCATTGCTCCGCTCGATCGAACGCTGCGGCTGCTCCATGGAATCGGCTACCGCGGCGCCCTATCGCTCGAGTTGTTCAACGAAGCCTACTGGCGTCGCGACCCGCTCGAAGTGGCCCGCACCGGCCGTGAAAAGCTGGAGGCCGCGATTGAAAGGGCCCTCGGATGGCCTGCCTGAGACAAGGAAAAAGCGCTCCCGCTTGGGAGCGCTCCTTATTCCCGGACAAGGATTCGAACCTCGGTTTTCAGGGCCAGAACCTGACGTGCTGCCGCTGCACCATCCGGGAAAGCGATCCATCGTATCGTTCGGCCTTGGGGCTGTCAAGCAACCGAATTCCCTCCTCAGGGGCGCCATGGCCCCGTCGACGCGCATGATTTCTTTCCCCGAATTGCGCCTTGCACTCCCCTCCGATGCGGCCAGCGTCGCCGAGGCGCGCACGGCCGTATGCGCCTGGGCGGAGGAGGCCGGCCTTCCGGCCGAGGAGAGGGAATCGCTTCGACTCGCGTTGGGGGAAGCCGCGGGCAACGCGGTGGTGCACGGGGATGGTCGCGAGGAAATCGTGGTGCGGGCCTACCTTGACGGCGGTGATTGCGTTGTCGAGGTGGAAAGTTCGGGCGCCTTCCTACCGGACCGGGATCCGGCGATGCCCGAAGCCACCGCGGAACGGGGCCGCGGGCGGGCGCTCATGGCCGCGTTGGTCGATTCGGTGGAATATATCCCCTCTCCCGTGCGAACCTTGGTGCGAATGCGGAAACGGATGCCGTCCCACGGCGCCGGCCACTGAAAATCACACAGGATATCGCAGGAGAGGCGCGGCGCACCGACGAAACTTCGATTCGGCATGTCAGATCCGATTCCGTTGTGGCAGCATGTGCATGGTGCCAGCGTTCATTTCCCCGTTGCCTTGGTTCTTTTCGCCGCGGTGCTCGACACGGGCGCGTTGTTGTTCCGCAAGGACGCTTGGCGTGCGGCGGCCTTCTGGGCGTTGATCGCCGGCGCCGTCGTCTCGATTCCCGCTCTGCTTTCGGGCCTTTCGGGGCAACTTGGGTGGTTTGGGATCGAGAAGTGGGACGCGGAGAGCCTGCTGCGCCATCGCAATGTCGCGTTCTTCGGAACCGGTGCGTGCGTCGCGCTCGCCCTGTGGCGGGCGATCGCCCGGGACCAAGCGGGAACGGGGCTCCGGGTCGCTTGGGTGGTGCTCCTCTGGGTGGCCGCCGGCCTTTGCGGCTGGTCGGGATTTCTCGGAGGCTATGTCGCGCGGGGCTATTGATCGATCGAACGAATCGGCCGCGCACCCGATTTCGGAACGCTCGGCCGGGCGGCGGCATCGGTGACGGTGAGGCGCGGGGTCGTGGCGGCGATCGGCTTGGCCTGCATCGTTGCCGGCGTGCTCTGGGCGACGTGGCCGAAAGCGCCTTCGAACCCGGAGGCCGGGGTCGCCATCGCGTTGGAAGCCTTGGCGGATGCCGCCCGTCGCGGACGCGTCGACGAAATCATGGATTACGTTTCCCGCGATTTCCGCGCCGCGGGCCTCGACAAAAAACGGTTGCGCTTGCTCCTCGTACGTTCCCGGGCGTCGGGCAAACCGGGCGATTGGGACGTGCATCTCTCGCCGCTGCAATTCGTTCCCGCGGACCCGTCGCATCCTGAATTGCGTGCCGTGTCGACGCGGTTGTCGGTGTTCGAGACTTTGGGCGGGGAGACGTTGTGGGGAGGCGAGCCCACCGTGTTCCTGTTGCGGCGCGAGACCCGTCGCCACCTGTGGTGGTTCCCGGTGGAACGTTGGCGCATTGTCGGCGTGCCGGCATTGCCCCCGATTCCCTTCAGCTCGGAGTAGCCGATTCGTGCGGGAACGCAAACGGCCCGGGGGAATCCCCCGGGCCGTCGATGGTGCGAGCGAGCGGATTCAGTCTTCGTCGCTGTCGCTGATCTCGACTCCGCCCAAATCGAAGTCGTCGCCGGCGATATTCTCGTCGACATCCTCGAGCGACACCTCGGTCTGCTCTTCGGCTTCCTCTTCCTCTTCGGCTTCCTCGACGACCGCCAGTGCGGCGGGCGCGGCCTTGCCGCGGCCGTGCTCCGATACGAATTTCACCTTCACCCTGGCGTACCAGTGCGGGATGACCGAAATCGGAATCCCGGTGACGGAACACCGCACATCCTCGACTTCGAGTTCGTCGACCTCGGTTTCGATCGTTTCCTTGAGCATCTCGAGTTACTTTTCCTTGCGCTGCGGACCGGTGGGGGAAAGGAATCCATTGACCAGCATCAGCACTCCGGCCACCAGGTAGAGCGCCCACTCGTAGCCCTTCTGCGGCCGGCCCGGATCGAAGACGAACTTCCCTCCCGAGACCAAACCAACCAGGGCGACGCCGATCAGGAGGATCCCGAGCAGGTTAAACGAGTTCCACCACCGAAATTTCCTCATGGGAATCCCTCGCGGCATCCTATCATGTCGCGCCCGCGGGGGACCACAGGAGGTGTTCGTGGTCGTTCGCGCCAAAGCGCCCGTTCGAATCGACTTTGGAGGGGCGTGGACCGATGTGGATCGGTACGCGCTCACCCGCGGTGGCGTGGTGTTCAATGCCACCATCGCCCACCATGTGGAGGGGTCGTTCCAGATTCACGAATCCGGTGACGGTGCCGAAAGTCGGGAGGGCCTCGATGTCCGGTACGGTTTCGACCTACCTTCGGGATCGGGCCTCGGCACATCGGCCGCGCTCAATGTCGTGTGGTTCGGACTGCTCAATCGTCGCGTCGAAACCGATGCCGATCGCATCCGCGTTGCGGAGCAAGCCTACGGCCTGGAAGGACTGCTGGGAATTCTGGGTGGCCGGCAAGACCAATACGCGTCCGCGATGGGCGGCTTCAATCTGATGCGCTTCGACGAGTCGGTGCACGTCGAGCGGGTCCCCATCCCCGCAGCCACGATCAAGGACCTCGAGCAACGGAGCGTGCTGGCGTACACGGGCAAGCCGCGGCTCTCGGGCGCCATCCACGAAAACGTGTGGGGTGCATTCGACGCGGGACGCGCTTCGACCGTGCATGCGCTGGATCGTCTTCGCGAAATCGGCGAGGCGATGCCCGCGACGTTGGAATCCGGCAACATCGAATCGTTCGCCACGTTGCTCGCCGAGAACTGGACATGCCAACGTCGACTCGACGACTCGGTCACCAACCCGGACATCGAACGTTTCTTCGCCTCCGCGATCGAAGCCGGGGCGCTCGGCGGCAAGGCGTGCGGTGCCGGCGGAGGCGGATGCCTCTATTTCGTGACCAAACCCGGGCGGCAGGCGGCGGTGTCGGATGCCCTTGCCGCGGCGGGAGCGCAGGTCATCCCGTTCGAATTCGCCATGGACGGGCTCACCGTCACGCGAGAGGCCTGACGAGCGCGTCAGGGGTTGGATTCGAGCAGCGCGCGGGCCCGGTCCAACTGCACGCGCACGGAATCGGTGGCGGTACCCCCTTCGCTGGTGCGGGCGTTCGCCGAAGCCCGGGGGGTCACCGCTTCCAGCGCACGGTGCGTGAACCGCGCATCGAATGCCTGCAGTCGCTCGAGCGAGAGATCCTCGAGGCCGATTCGCTCCTGGATGCAGTCGCGCACGATACGGCCAACCACCTCGTGCGCTTCGCGGAACGGCACTCCATCGGTGGCCAGCGCGTCGGCCAAATCCGTTGCCGTGGAGAAGTCGCCGCGCATGGACGCCTCCATGCGATCGGCCCGAAAAACCGCGTCGTCGAGCATGCGCCGCATCAAGGACACGCACAGGGTCACGGTGTCGACCGCATCGAAGACGGGTTCCTTGTCCTCCTGCATATCCTTGTTGTAGGCGAGCACCAGCCCCTTCATCAACGTCAGCAGGCCGAGGAGATCTCCGTAAACCCGACCGGTCTTTCCTCGAATGAGTTCGGCGACATCCGGGTTCTTCTTTTGAGGCATGATGCTGCTGCCGGTCGTGACCGCATCGGAAAGTTCGATGAAACCAAACTCCGGCGTCATCCAGAGCACGATTTCCTCCGAGAGCCTCGAAAGATGGAGCATCAACAGGCTGGCGGCGGCGCAGAACTCCACCGGAAAATCGCGGTCGGCCACTCCGTCGATGGAGTTTTCAACGATTCCGTCGAAACCGAGTTGGCCGGCGACGAACCGCCGATCGATTGGGAACGGAGTACCCGCCAGCGCTCCCGAACCGAGCGGGAGGCGATTTCCTCGACGGCGACAATCGGCCAGCCGCTCGTCGTCGCGCGTGAACATCCAGAAATACGCCAGCAGGTGGTGCGCCAGCAACACGGGTTGCGCATGTTGATGGTGTGTCCGCCCGGGAAGCACGACATCGAGGTTGGCCCCCGCCAGATCGACGATGCGCACGCGCAACAGCGACAGTTCCGACCGCAACGTGTCGCAGGCGCCCCGCAACCAGAGGCGGAAATCCGTGGCGACCTGATCGTTGCGCGATCGCGCCGTGTGGAGTTTTCCGGCGATCTCCGGTCCGAGTCGTTCGCGCAGTCGTTGCTCGACCGCCGAGTGGATGTCCTCGGCTTCCTCGGGGAGCGTGACCGCACCGGATTCCAAGTCGGCGTTCAATGCCGATAGACCATCCACCAATGCCTTCGCGTCGGATGCGGGGATGATTCCCTGCCGTCCAAGCATGGTGGCATGGGCGATGGAGCCGGCGATGTCCTCGCGCCAGAATCGGCGATCGAACGGCAAGGATTGATTGAACGACCAGACGAGCGCGTCGGTCGGCTGATCGAAACGTCCACCCCAGAGTGCCATGTCGCCCCATGCTACCACGCAGGGGCGACGTCCTCGGACCGGCCTTTCAGGGGGTGTCGACCGCCTCCGCGGGGGCAAGCACCACGGTGAATCCGACCCCCGCCAAGGCGTAGTCGACCCCACCCTCGCTATCCTCCACTTCCGCTACGGAGGGCGGAGCCTCCTCGATGCGAACGACCCGCAGTCCCTTGCGCAGCGCCTTGTTCACGGCATCGAGCCCCACCGTTTTGAGTCCGTCGTCGACGAACTCGACTCCGATCGCCAGGGTGCGTTCTCCGTCGGTGCCCGGGTTTGGCCTACGCGCCATCGGTCCCCTCCTCCGTCGCGGACGGCGCTTCGATGAGCGCGCGCAGCCCCCCGCCGGGCAGCACGCCAACCTGCGAATAGACCGCAAGCTTTTCGCGGGAGTCGAAGATATCGAGGTTGCGCATCTGCAGTTGACCGATGCGGTCGATCGGCGTGAACGCGGCGTCGGCGACCTTCTCCATGCTCAAGCGTTCCGGGTGGTAGGTGAGGTTTGGACTGGTGGTGTCGAGGATGGTGTAATCGTCGCCGCGACGCAATTCGAGCACCACGGTGCCCGTGACCGCCCGGCCGATCCATTTCTGGAGCGAATCACGGAGCATCAGCGACTGCGGATCGAACCAACGTCCCTCGTACAAGAGTCGCCCGAGGCGTCGTCCAAACGTCCGATAGTTGTCGCACGTACCTTCGTTGTGGATGCCGTTGACCAGTCGTTCGTAGGCCACATGCAGCAACGCCATTCCAGGCGCCTCGTAAATGCCCCGACTCTTCGCTTCGATGATGCGATTCTCGATCTGGTCGCACATGCCCAGACCGTGTCGTCCGCCGATGCGATTCGCCTCCTCGACGAGATCGACCGGGGACGCGAACGTTTTGCCGTTGATTTCGACCGGCACGCCTTCGGCGAACGTGACGGACACGGTTTCGGCGGACACTTCGACCTTTGGATCCCAGTGGCGAACCCCCATGATCGGTTCGACGATCGACAGTCCGTTCGCGAGGAATTCGAGATCCTTCGCCTCGTGCGTGGCTCCCCAGATGTTGGCATCGGTGGAATAGGCCTTCTCCGCACTGTCCCGGTACTCGTACCCGTGGGCGACCAGCCACTCGCTCATTTCCTTGCGCCCGCCGAGTTCGGCGACGAATTGTTCGTCGAGCCACGGCTTGTAGATGCGCAGATCCGGATTGGCCATCAACCCGTATCGGTAGAACCGTTCGATATCGTTGCCCTTGTAGGTCGAGCCATCGCCCCAGACATCGACTCCATCGGCGCGCATCGATTGCACGAGCACGGTTCCCGTGACCGCCCGTCCGAGCGGGGTCGTGTTGAAGTACTTCTTGCCGGCGCTTTCGATATGGAACGCACCGCACATGAGCGCGACAAGGCCTTCCTGAACCAGAAGTTCGCGGCAGTCCACGGTGCGGGCAAGTTCGGCACCGTAGGCGACCGCACGCCGGGCGATGTCGTCGTAGTCCTTCTCGTCGGGTTGGCCGAGGTTGGCGGTGTAGGCACACGGTTTGGCGCCCTTGGCGCGCATCCACGCGATAGCCGCGGAAGTGTCGAGGCCGCCGGAAAACGCGATGCCAACCTTTTCGCCGATGGGCAACGCGAGCAGGATCTTGTTGTTCATGATGCGGGCCCATTGTATCGCGGGCCCCTCGGCCCGCCGGTAGGCCGGCGGACCCTCCGGACGATGTTCAGCGCCGTCGCGGAAGCACCAGTCCCAGGATCAACAACACGATCCCGGCGACAATGGCCGTTCCCGCCAGCGGCTGGAGAACTCGTCCGATCCAGAGGACCAATTGCGCGCCGATCCCAAGCACCAACAGCAATCCACCGATTTCCGCCAGACCCAGTTTACGTTCCCTTTGCATCACGCTTCCTCCAAACTCATAGAACCGCCGCGAGGAGGGCTTGTTGCAGGTGCAGGCGGTTTTCCGCTTGGTCGAAGACGCGCGCGTGCGGGCCTTCGATCGATTCGTCGTCGATCTCGTCCCCGCGATGCGCCGGCAGGCAGTGGAGGATCAACACATCCTCCTTGGCCCGGCCGATCAAACGTTCATCGATGCGGTAACCCGCGAAATCGGCGCGGCGCCGGGCGGTTTCCTCCTCCTGCCCCATGGAAACCCAGACATCGGTGTACAGAACGTCGGCCTGCGAGGCCGCGGCCAAGGGATCGTGGACCATCTCGAAAACCGTTCCGTGATCCTCGGCGAGCCTGCGGGCGGCGGACACGGTTTCGGCGGGAGGTTCGTAGCCGGCAGGGCAGGCGAGGGTGAAATGGACCCCGAGGAGCGGGGCCATCAACATCAACGAAATCGCGACATTGTTCCCGTCGCCCACGAACACCATCTTCTGCCCTTCCGTGCCGCCCCGGTGCTCGAGCACGGTGTAGAAATCCGCCAACGCTTGACACGGGTGCTCGCGGTCGTCGAGGGCGTTCACCACCGGAACGTCCGCCCAGTGCGCCAGCTCCTCGAGCACCGCATGGTCGAAGGTCCGCACGATCAAGGCGTCCACCATGCGCGAGAGCGTGCGCGCGACATCGCGGACCGCCTCGCGTTTTCCCAGACCCACTTCGTCGCGGCCGAGGTAGAGTCCGTTGCCCCCCAGCCGCGTCATCGCAACCTGGAAGGAAACCTTCGTGCGCAAACTGGGCTTTT
>JBJTRZ010000279.1:0-4294 GCA_046076415.1 Armatimonadota bacterium | reverse complement strand
AGCGATAAATACTTATCAGAATTATATATAAATTGGACATGGAGTTCTTGTTTCGTCAACGCGAATTCGTTCCTAGACCGCAGTAAAAAGGCTATGAAATTGAATACCTCATTGAGGTTTTCAATATTTTCCGATGCCAATTCAATCAGGGTTTTGAAGGTTTTTAAAAATTCCTGGTCCGACCAGGTCAGTGCGTGGACACCCGCTGTTGTATTGGCGCATATTGCGAAGCGGTCGCGGTATTCTGCAACTGATGCAATTGCAGCAAAATGGTGCTTCAATTCGCGTGGGATATACGGGCCACTTAGCCCACGAGTAAAATCGTAAATAATATCCTGTGAAATCTGACCTAAACTGACGAGTGCTTTACCGTGAACATATTTTGTGCAAAAGCGTATAAGCAATCCGATTTGCCCCTTCGCTGGGTCAGGCATGAGTTGCGTGTTTATTTTTCTGCTGTGGGCGCCTAGCAGTTCGGCTATAGATTCGGTCAGAATCTTGTAATTCTGAGATTGTTGAAGGCTCAGGCGATACAATTCGTTTATTGTGCAGGTTTCGTAAAAGAAGGGTGAATGGAATCCGGAGGGGAGGAAATCGTCCGAGCCGGGAGCGCTGCGTATGATCAACACCTTGGCGTCGAGGGTTTCGGCAGGTATTTCGATCTCGTGCGGCAAGGCGGTGGCGTCGATGAGGATCAATCGTTCCTTGGTCGACCCCAGGCGTGGCTCGGACTCCGAAATCAAACAACGGTCAACTTCGGCCCGGTCGAGCACGTGGTGCATGGATCGATCGAAACGGCCCGCCGGTGCCGTCACGAAGCAATCAACGGCAATCCCGTACGCAGCGTGGAACTCGCCGGCCGGCAAGACAACAACCCGAACCCGAGGACCCTCGGGGCCAAGGATCCACCTCCGCAGTTCCACTGCCCGTGGATCGTCCCTCCAGTTGCTGGTTTCGAACCCCGAAGGAAACGTTGCTTGCGCCGAGGTACTGCTTCCAACCACGGTGGCGGACCTAAAATCGGATTTCATCCGTTCGCGTCGACTGTCCAGCCATTCCTGAAGGTCTTCTTGGTACGGGTCCTCGCGCAAGAGGCGAATGGCGTAATCAATGGCATCCGTTTGCAAATCCGAAGCCCGCGCGTCGAGGAACAACTCGCGAAGCGCCGCAAGGTACTTCTCCTCCCGGGAGTAGCGCGCTTCACGAACCCATTCGAACTCGGTTTCGATCAACAAGGGCTCGCGGTAGTGTCGTACGGCTTGACGAAGGTGGCGGGTTCGCTCCGGGCCGCGTTCGAGGTCCGAGGCGCGATCCATGCTCCGATCGAATTCCAAGACATCGCATGCGAATCGCTCCGGAAAGATCCGGATGTGGGAGGGAGTTATGTCGACCGGGGGAACCGCTCCCACCGACTGGAAGGCGGATCGCATGCGCGAGAGGGTCACGCGAAGGTTGTTGGCACCGTCCTCCTGCGAATCGTCGGGCCAGAACGCTGTCTGAATACGCTCTCGACGTTCCTCGTGGCGAGGATGCAGCAGCAGATACGCCAGTATGTAGCCGGCGATTCGATTTCGGAACTGGACGGTTTGCGTACCGTACTCGAGTCGGAACGACCCGAAAAGATCCATGTACCAGAGACGTGCGGAGGATGTGTCATTGAGGTTTTGCATGTACTGGGCGCCGGTTTCGATGTGTACGGGATGACAACCGAATCCTAACCTACCCAACGCGCGAAAACCCTACTCAAGTTTGCGTATATTTGGTCCGAAAGGTTGCTCCGAATCCGTTTCCGGTTCCGTGGCGGTGGCCGAAGGGTATACTCGACCGTGCAATCAAACCGCGCGTCGCTCGTGGTCCTGGGAGCCGCTGCCCTGCTGGTGAGCGCGGATGCCCGAGTGGTCGATCCCCTGCTCAAGGTTTTCGGGGCCGAGTTCCGGGTGTCGGACCAGATGGCCGGGTGGCTCGCCACCGCCTACGCGATTCCATACGGCCTGTGCCAGTTGCTGTTCGGGACGTTGGGCGACCGTTTCGGAAAACTGAACGTGCTCGCGGCGGCGCTGCTGTGCTTCGCCGTCGGGACCGCCGCTTGCGCCTTCGTCCCCGGCTTTCATGTCCTGCTCGCGCTGCGCTTTGCAACCGGTGTCGCGGCGGCCGCCGTCATACCCTTGTCCCTGAGCTACATCGGAGATACGGTTCCGCTCGCGGAACGTCAAATCGCGCTCGGTCGGTTCATGAGTTCGCTGATGCTGGGACAGATCGTGGCGGCGTCCCTCGGGGGGGAATTCGGGGAATCGCTCGGATGGCGCAACCTTTTCCTGATACTCGGGGGCGCCGCACTCCTCGCAACCGCGCTGGTCTGGCGCGAATCCCGTCGCTACCCCCAGACACGTTCCGACCGCGTGCTCGCGTGGGCACCCTACCAACGTCTCCTCCAAACTCCGATGGCGGCACGGGTGCTGGGGGCAGTATTCGTGGAGGGTACCTTCGTCTTCGGTTCCCTCGCCTACCTCGCGGCGTCCATGCGCGATCGATTTCCGTTCCTTTCCTTCCGGCTCATCGGGCTCATGTTGGCCTGCTACGGAGTGGGAGGCATCCTCTACAGCTTGGCGGTGCGGCGGCTGGTTCCGGTATTGGGCGAACGGGGAATCGTTCTGCTGGGTGGATCGGTGCTGACGGCCGCTTGCCTCGTGCACGCTTGGATGCCGATGTGGCACCTTTTCCCGATCGCCATGGTTCTCTTCGGACTCGGGTACGTGACACTCCATGGCACATTGCAGACTCGCGCCACCGAACTGGACCCTGCCGCGCGAGCCACGGCCGTGAGCCTCTTCGCATTCACGTTCTTCCTTGGGCAAGGCTCCGGGCCGTTGGTGATTGGTGCGCTCAAGGCGGCCGGTGGACCAGGGGTCGCCTTCGGTACGGCCGCGATTGGCATCGGGCTGCTCACCCTGTACGTGCATCGACGGGTCGCGAACCGAAGGCCGGTATAAATTCGGGTCGGATTCGCCATGCAGGGGCCCGAAAATCCCTCCGTGGCCAGCGATACCTCGACCCCCGCCCTCCCAACCGCCGGCGCCTTGCTGGCGACGCTGAGCCAAGCGTTCGACCGCGCGGAAGGTGTTTCCGCGGGACACAACCTTCGGGCTTGCCGATTTGCCCTCGCGATGGGCGGACAACTGGGACTTCCCGGTCCCTTGCTCGAGGAACTTCGGGCCGCCATGCTGCTCAAGGATTCCGGATGCACGGCGAACGCCAGCCGTGTTTGGCGGCTGTTCGGGGGGGATGACCGGGAAGTCAAACGTCGTTCGAAACTCGAGGAATGGAACCGCATCGCGGGGGGACTACGTTTCGTCCTGCGCAACACGGATGGGGGAATGCGGCCCGCCGATCGATTCCGCAGCGTCGCGGCCCTAATTGCGACCCCCGGCGCGGTAGTGGCCGATATCGTGCGGCTGAGGTGCCAAAGGGGCGGGGAAATCGCCCGGGGCATCGGACTTGGTCCCCGTGTCGCCGCCGCGATCCAAGCTGCGGAGGAACGGTGGAACGGAACGGGGGCGCCGGGACAACTCGCTGGCGAGGACATTCCGTACCTCGCCCGATTCATTCAAATCGCGCAAGCGGTCGAGATCGTCGCAACGGAATCGGGATTCGATCACGCGGCATCGTTCCTCGCCTCGAAATCGGGTGTCTGGTTCGATCCATCGCTCGTGAAGGTTGCCCATCGCGTGCTTGCCGACCGCGCCTTTCGGGCCCAATGGAGCCTTCCGGTCGTGGATGCCGTCGCCTCGATCGATGCGGCGGTCGACGCTCGGCCGATGACGGACACCGAATTCGACGTCCTTCTTGCGGTGTTTGGCGACATCGTAGACGCCAAATGCGGTTTCCTCGAGGGGCACTCCCGGCGGGTGGGGGAAACGGCGCGGCGGATTGGCGTTCGGATGGGGCTGTCCGAGGATATCCAACGTCTCTTGCTCCGCGCCGGCTTTGTTCACGATCTGGGCGCCATCGGCCTGCCCATCCGGTTGCTTGAAAAACCTTCCGCCTTGGATTCTGAGGAGCGAGAGCAGATTCGCATGCATCCGGAATGGACCGCCGAGGCCTTGTCCGGCCTTCCAGACCTCGAGGCCTTGCGACAAGTTGCCGCGGCCCACCACCTTCGCGTCGACGGTGCCGGTTATGGGCCCACTCCTTGCACGCCCGAGATGGACCTGTGTGGAAGGATCCTCGCGGTTGCGGAGGTCTGCGACGCGGTGCTGGGCGACCGCCCCCATCGAGCGAGGCGCCCGCCCGATGG
>JBJTRZ010000278.1:0-1189 GCA_046076415.1 Armatimonadota bacterium | reverse complement strand
GCCAAGGTCGATCCCAACGACACGACCTACCTGTTGCGCTTCGCCGAGACCGGCGCCAGCGCTTGGGTGGGCGAGGACGATGTGGTGCCCACGCCATCGCCCGACTGGGTGCGTTTCATCGAACCGCGCATCGACCAGCGCGATCTGGAGCTGCTCCTCGCCACGGACTTGCCCTCGCTTTTCGAGGTGCCCGATTGCGCTCGGGAGCGGGTCGTCCTCGCGCTCGAGGCGGGTGCGGAATTGTTGCGCGCCGCGAATCAACAAGTGATGGGGCGCCATGCCGCGCGCCGTGGGGTACGCCCGTGAAACCATCCATTCTTGGTGCCCGTGGGCGTACCGTCGGTGCGGTTGGATTCCCGTTGCGGCCCCATCGGCCGTTCCAAGTGTTCATGGCCTCCAGCACGGGAAGGCGATTGAAGGTGCGCTTCCTCGACGGCGACGGCGAATTGAGCAATTGGATCGACCGCGAGGAAGTCGATTTGTTCGATTCCTGGCGCTTCCTGCGCACGCAACTCGCGCCCGCCACCGTTCGGCTGATCGAGGAATGCCTCGCTGGTCGCGGTCCGGTGGTGCGCATTCGCGGCGACGTCCTCGACGAAGTCTTTCGCCATTTACCGGCGGAATCGGTGCATGCGGCGTTGCTCTCCGATGCGGTTCCGTTCGCAGCCGGAGCGAAGGAAGGCCCGCGGTCATGAAGGGGCTCCATGTCCGCATCGTGCGGCGCGGGGGAGCATTGCGCCTGCCGTTGGGAACGTTTGGATGGGTGGTCGCCACCCGCCGCCGCTCCGGTGAAACCGAACACAGGGTCGTGGTTTCCGGCCACCCGGGAATGGTCCGCTGGTGTCCCCAGTCGTGCCTCGCGGTGGCGGTGTCGCACTTGTGGCGGCTGATCCGCGACGAGATCGCACCGATCGATCAGGCGTTGCTCCTGCAAACGTCGCTGCCGAGCCAGTTCGTGCCGAAGTGTTCGCCCGAGCAGATCGTTGGGCTGCTCATGCGGTTCGCGGACGGTCCGCACCGCCTACGGTCCGCGCGTCTGGCGGAGTCGTCGAGGGAGGGGGAGGAATGATCGAATTGGGACGTCCGCGCCCCGGCCTGCGGGGGGTGCTGAACGGGCGAAGCAATCCGGAGTTCGCCGGCAAGGCCTGCCTGATCGAGGATGTCGACGAGGCGCGACGCACCGCGGTCG
>JBJTRZ010000277.1:0-17986 GCA_046076415.1 Armatimonadota bacterium | reverse complement strand
TTCCTGCCCAGCGCCACCATGTCGAATCAAATTGCCCTGCGCATCCACACGCGCCCCGGCGACGAAGTGATCTGCGCCGAGGCGAGCCACATCCAACGCTACGAATCCGGGGCCCCCGCGGTCCTCTCCGGACTGCAGCTGCGTCCGCTCCCCGCGCCCCGCGGCGTTCTCGCACCGGAGCAAATCCACGCCGCCATCAACCCACCGATGCCGCACTGCCCGCCCACGCGGTTGGTCTCCCTCGAAAACACGCACAATGTCGCCGGTGGCACCCTGTGGAGCCTCGAGGAAACCCGGGCGGTGGCGGAGGCCGCACGCCACCACGGCCTTGCGCTCCACCTCGATGGCGCGCGCTTCGTCAACGCGGTCGTCGCCCTCGGCGTCCCTGCCAGCGCGGTGGCGGCACCGTTCGACACGGTCACGCTCTGCCTCTCCAAGGGGCTGGGCGCGCCCGCCGGGGCATTGCTCGTCGGCTCCCAATCCACCATCGATGCGGCGCGCCGTTGGAAGCACTGCTTCGGCGGCGCAATGCGCCAGGCCGGCATCCTGGCCGCCGGTGGGCTGCATGCGCTGCGCCATCATCTCGACGACATCGCGATCGACCACGCCCATGCGCAGCGGCTCGCCGAAGCGCTCGCGGCCGTTCCCGGCGTTCGCCTCGATCCGTGGCCGACCACCAACATCGTTTATTTTGATGTGGCGGGAACGGGTCTCTCCGGGTCCGATGCGATGGAACGGTTGCTCGAGCAGGGGGTCCGCGCCAGTGGGATGGGCGGCACGCGTCTGCGGTTCGTCACCCACCGGGACATTTCCACCGATCAGATCGAGCGCGCCGGGCAAGCCTGCGCCGAAGCGCTCGCGCCCATTTCCTGAACTACGTTGGGTAGTTGAGCTCGATCGGACCGCGCCAAATGCCGTCGCGGCCCCTCCGAACCGACGCGCGGTTGGGGGATTCGCACCCGTCGCAGGTGAAACGCAGCACCGCGGGAGATTCGTCGGGTTCGGGTACGGTCGACAGCCCTTCGCAGCAGGCGCACGGCAGGGAAATGGTTGGTATCGGCGCGCGTTCCCGGCCCGTCGCCGCGCCGCGCTCGTGACGGAAGTGCACGAACAACCGTCCGCAATTGTCGCCGTCCTTTTCCACCCGGTGGTAGCGCGCCTTCTGTTCGGGTTGATCGAGGAAGCGAAGCACGGTTTTTTTGAGCGCGCCGGACCCCTTGCCGGGAATGATCTCGACTTCCGTCGCCCGCACTCGATGTGCTTCGTCGAGGATATCGCGCAACGCGTCCTCGATCCGCCGGCCATCGTTGAAGATCGGGTGCAGGTCGAGTTTGAGCTTCATGGGCGCCCTCAGCGTCCCCGCAGCCACGCCAGAACATCGGCTCCGACCACCAACCAGAGGGCCGATACGGCCGTGAGCGCGAGCGCTGTGGACTCGAACGCGGCTTGGGGGATGCGCTTGGCGATGCGCCGACCGACCAGCCCGCCGGCGATCGCGGCGGGAAAGAACACGGCGGCTTGCCGGAGCGATTGGTCGGTGATGGCGCCCGCCGTGATCCCGAACGGCACCTTGATCCAGTTGAGGCAGAAGAAGTACCACGCCGACGTGGCCAGGTAACGCGCCTTGTCGAGCCGCATGGCGAGCAGGTAGAGGACCATCACGGGGCCCGCCGCGTTGGCCACCATCGTGGTGAAGCCGGCCACCATGCCCACCGGTGCCGCGGCGGCGGGCGGGAGGGGACGTTCCTCGATGCCGCGCGCACCCATCCATCGTCGGCGGATCGCCAGCAGCACCATGGGGATGAGGATCCAGCCGATCAGGCGGCGCACCGACGGTTCGTCGAGGCGCTGCAATCCCCACCACCCCGCGCCGATGCCGGCGAGCGCCCAAGGCGCGAGGCGCAGGATGGTGCGCCAATCGGTGTTGCGTGGATAGGACGCCACGGCGAGCAGGTCCGCGCAGATCAGGATGAGCAGCACCACGCCCACCGATTCACGGGCCGGCAGGAGCAGGGCGAAGATCGGCGCGGTGAGGATGCCGAGGCCCGGCACTCCGGTCTTGGCGGCTCCCGAAACGAACGCGCCGAGGCAGCCGAGCGCGAACGCCCAGGTGAGTCCCGGGGTCACGGGGCGATGCGGCCCGTGGCCAGCAGCACGGCCAGCACCGCGCCGAGCAGAATCCGGTAAATCACGAACGCGAGGGCGGTATGTTTGGCCAGATAGCGCAGCAACCACGCGATGCAGGCGTACCCCACGAGTCCGGCAACGACGGTCGCGAGCACTATTTCCGAATCGGCCCAGACCACGCCGCCCGCCGCGACATCCGCCGCCTTGGCCTCGCGCAGTCCCTTGAGCTCGAAGAGACCAGATAGCAGCACCGCGGGGAGCGACAGCAGGAACGAAAAGCGCACGGCCGCGGCCCGATCGAGCCCGGTGAGATAGGCGCCAACCAATGTGGAGCCCGAGCGCGACGCTCCGGGGATCAGGGCGATCGCTTGCGCCGCACCCACGACCAAGCCGTCGCGCACCGTCACGGTCTCGAGGCCACGGGCGTGCCGGGCGAATTTGTCGGCAAGGGCGAGCGCGATTCCCATCACCACCAGCATCCCCGCGTTGATCCACAAATTGTGCAGCGGGCCCTCGATCCAGTCCTTGAAAAGCAGTCCGAGCACCCCGATCGGGATCGTGCCGAGCACCACCGCCAGGAGCAGCCGCACCTCCGGCGCTTGCCGTTCCCCGTTTCGAAACGCCTTCCACGCGCCGGTCAGGGTGTGCGCGATGTCGCGCGCGAACGCGGCGAACACCGCGGCCAAGGTGCCGAGTTGGATCACGGCCGTGAACGCGGCGCCGGGTTTGGGCCAGCCCAGCAATACGGGCACGATGTCGAGGTGCGCCGACGACGAGATGGGCAGGAATTCGGTGATTCCCTGCACCGCGCCGAGGATCAGGGGTTCGAGGATGCGCATTTCAGCGTCCCGCGGTTCGCGCCCGCTCGGCCAGCGCCCGGGAAAGCAGGGTGCCACGGTGCGCCGCCCGTTGTTTGGGGTAGACGTACAGGTTCATGATCAGCACCCGCACGAGCGCCGTGACCGGCGCCGCCAGGAACATTCCCATCAGTCCGAAGAACTCGCCTCCCACCAGCAGCGCGACGATCACGACCACCGCGTGGAGTTTGAGGCGATCTCCCAGGATCAAGGGCGTGATGATCTTGCTCTCCGCGAGATGCATCAACGTGAAGATGGTGAGCACCACCGCCAGCGTCGCGTAATTGCCGCTCTGGCTGCATTGCACGAAAACCAGCACGCCCAGCGGGATTCCCCCGAGCAACGGGCCGATCACCGGCACCGCGCGGGTCACGCCCGCCACCAACGCCAGCGTGAGGGCGTATTTGATCTGGAAAGCGCCGAGCAGCACGCCCACCACGACACCGGCGATCACGGCGAGGAAGACTTGGGCCACCAGGAACGCCCGCATGATGGCGCCGCATTCGTGCAGCACGGCCACCGCCACACGTTGATGCCGGCGGGCCAGGAAGCGGAGGAGTTCCTTTCGGAGCGCGCGTCCGTCGACAATGAAATAGTAGGCGAGCACCGGCAGCAGGATCAGTTCGACCACATGCGCGGCGGCGCTCAGGGTCTTGCGGGCGAGGTCCGTCACATACGCGGTGAGCGAGGCGGTGAATCCCGTGGACGAGGCGCCTTCCTTGGCGCCGGTGCCTCCTTGGCTGGGCGCCAGATCCCGCACCCAGCCCGGCAGGTTCTCGTACTGCTCGCGCCAGCGGTCGACCTGCTCCAGGATTTGCCGTTGGTAGGTCGGCCAGTCGGTCTTGAGGTTGGCGAATTCGGATTGGAACGGTTTGAAGAACAGGGCGACGATGCCGACCAGGGCGGCGACGATCAGGAGGAGCACCAGCGACGCGACGAGCCCGCGACGCGCGTGCGAAGGAATCGGTCGGAGCAGCCGCAGCCGACACAGCGGATCCACCACCGCTCCCGCCGCGCTTGCGAGCACGAACGCACCGATCAGGGTGGTGACGACGGCTTGGCAGCGCCAGAGCACATACCCGGCAAGCAGGAGGCCCCCGATCCGCAACGCGCGGTGCCGGGTGAAATCCCACAGCGATGCGAAGAATTCGCGCACGGTCGCCCGAGCGATGGTTTCCCAGTCGGGTGCGCTCCCGCCGTTCGGTTCAGCCACGGTCGGCCGCCGATTCCGTGTGGGCCGTTTCCAGTATCCACTCGCGGATGCGTCGCGCCGCGTCGCCGTCTCCGTACGGGCTCGCCGCCCGGCTCATCGCGGCCCATGCATCCGGATCGGCCAGCAGCCGGGAGCCTTCCGCGTGCACGATGTCCTCGTCGGTGCCGATCAGGCGGGCATTGCCGGAATGCACGCCCTCGGGCCGTTCCGTGGTCTTGCGCAGGATGAGCACGGGTTTTCCCAGCCCGGGCGCCTCCTCTTGGGCTCCCCCGGAGTCGGTGAGCACGAAGTGGCACCGTTTCATCAAATGCACGAAGGGGAAGTACTCCTGCGGCTCGGTGAGCAGGATGCGGGGGTGTCCCGACAGGAGGGGCAGCACGGCTTCGCGCACCACCGGGTTGCGGTGCATCGGGAAGATGAAACGCACATCCGGGAAATCGGCGGCGAGTCGGAGGATAGCCCTGCACACGGACGAGATGGGCTCGCCCCAGTTCTCGCGCCGGTGCGCGGTGACCAGCACCATGCGCCCCTCGCGAGCGGCGAACTCTGCCAGTTTGGGATCGTCGAAATGGTACTCCTGGTCCGCCACGGTCCGGAGCGCGTCCACGACCGTGTTGCCGGTCACCCGGATCGAATCCGCTTCGATGCCTTCGCGCAGCAGGTTGTCGCGGGAGAGGGTGGTGGGAGCGCAGTGAAGGTCGGTCAGGCGCGTGGTGAGCCGGCGGTTCATCTCCTCCGGAAACGGATCGAATTTGTCGTCGGTGCGCAGTCCCGCCTCCACGTGGACGAAGCGCGCCTTGACGTAGAACGCGGCGAGGGATGCCACGAACGTGGTGGTGGTGTCGCCTTGCGCGATCACGTAGTCGGGCTTTTCCGCCTCGAGCACCGGCACCAGCGCGGTGAGGGCGCGCGCGGTCAAATCGGTCAACGTCTGCCGCGGCTGCATGAGCCCGAGGTCGTGGTCCGGCTTGATTTGGAACACCGACAACACCTGATCGAGCATCTCCCGGTGTTGCCCGGTGGAAATGGCGACCAGTCGGATTTGGTCGGGATGTTTGGCGAGTTCCCGCACCACGGGAGCCATCTTCACGGCGTCGGGGCGGGTCCCGAACACGCACGCCACGGTGACAGGGTTCACGCGTTTCCTCCCGATCCATCCCATTCCGACCGCGCGAGTTGATACCGCGCGTAGGTGCGGTCCTCGTCCTTGACCATTCGATTCTCCGTCCCGATCCGCCGCAAGCCGATTTTCTCCAGCACGCGGCACGATCCCGTATTGTCGATGTCGGCGAAGGCCACGATGCGGTCGAGGCCGAGGTCCTCGAACCCAGCGGCCACCGTGAGGGCGGCGGCCTCCGTCATCAAGCCCTGTCCCCAGTGTTCGCGCCCCAGAATGTAGCCCAGCTCCGCCTGCCCCGTCGGCGCCTCGTGCAGCCCCATCAGGTCGGTCGAACCGATCATCATTCCCGTGTCGCGCCGTTCCACCGCAAACGCGTAGGATTCGCCGCGCCGACGGCGCCCGAGTTGTTGGACCAGAAAATTGCGCACGGTTCCGAGCGTGGGCGCGGGGTGCCACGGGAGGAAACGGGTCACCGCGGGATCCGACGCGTAGGCGTACACCGCCATGTCGTCGGTGAGGCGCAACGGGCGTATCGACACACGGGCGCCGTCGCGGTGGATCGAGGGCTCCTCCACCGGTCGTCGTCCCGTGAAGCGCCGCAGCAGGCCCTTCATCCTCGTCCACCCGACCACGCGAGGAACAACGCGCACAGGCACGCGCCGGCGGTCATCGCGTAGATGGCCCAGACCGCCTGCCGAACCGTGAGCCCGCGCTGCGTCAGGCGATGGTGGATGTGGGTCTTGTCGGCCGCGGTGGGCCGCTGTCCGCGGGCGATGCGTCGGCCCGTAACGTACAGTCCGTCGAGCACCGGAACCCCCAGCACCATCAGCGGCAGGAATACGGACACGGCCGCCGGCACCTTGAGCGTTCCCACCACCGCCAGCATCGACAGCAGGTAGCCGAGCACGTACGAGCCGACGCTGCCCATGAAGATGGACGCCGGATTGTAATTCCAGCGCAGGAACCCGACCGACGCGCCGGCGGTTGCCGCCGCGAGCACGGCCACGGTCGGCTCCCCTTGACGATAGGCGATCAAGCCCATGGTGGCGGCGGCGATGCCCCCCACGCCCGAGGCCAGGCCGTCGAGGCCGTCGAGGAAATCGAACGTTTTGGTGGCGACGAACACCCACAGCACGGTGAGGGGAACCGACCACGCCTCGAGCGCCAGGTAGGGGCCCACGTGGATCAACCCCGGCAGCGGGTTGGAAACTCCGAGAATGCGCGCGCCGGCAAGCGCCGCGACGAGCCCGGGCACGGCAAGGCCTAGGATTTGCCATTTCGGCGACAGGTCGAACCGATCGTCGACGATCCCGACCAGCGCGACCAGCACGCCCCCGAGCAGTATGCCCAGGATCGGCCGCGGCGCGATGCCGAGCAGGGGCTCGGGCCGGTATTGGTGGGAGTCGGCCACGAAGACTCCGGCGGGAGCCAGGAAGCGCAGGGCGAGGAACGCGGCGAAGAGGCCGGCGACGATGGCGATGCCGCCCCAGGAGGGCGTGGGGGTGGTGTGCACATCCCGGTCGCGCGGATGCTTGACGACGCCGCTGGCGATGGCGATGCGGCGCACCGCGGGCGTGGCGGCGAGCGCGACTCCCCCCGCGATCGCGGCGGCCAAAGCCATCTGCACCAGAACCGCCGTCATCGCAGGATCAGTGTATCCCAATCGCCCCCGGTGCGACGGTGCGGCTCGGGCGAGGCCACGACCTCCACGCCCCCCTGCTCGAGCACGTCCCGGGCCCAGCCCGCCGGCTCGTCGCCGAAGAACACCACCCGCTCGATGCCGGCCCCGACGATCATCCGCGCGCAGACATGGCACGGGCGGCAGGTCGCGTAGAGCGTTGCGCCGCGCGTGGAAACCCCGTGGAGCGCCGCCTGCGCAATCGCGTTCTGCTCGGCATGCAACGTTCGAATGCAGCGCCCATCCTCGATCAGGCATCCCACATCCGTGCAATGCGGCTGTCCCGGCGGAGAACCGTTGTAACCCGTGCAGAGGATCCGTCGATCCCGCACGATCACCGCACCCACGTGACGACGCAAACACGTCGCCCGCGTCGCCACCTCGCGCGCGATGCTCAGGAAATAATCGTCCCAGGTCGGGCGGACATCCACGGCCGCCGGGCTCCGGGCCTAACGCCAGATCGGGAAGCCGGAGCAGAGCTCCTTGACTTCCCCGGCAATGGATGAGAGGGTGGCGGGATCCTTGCGGCCCTGCACCGCACGATCGATCAGGTCGGCCACCCGCACCATCTCCGGCTCCTTCATGCCCCGCGTGGTGATCGCGGGCGTGCCGATGCGGATTCCGGAAGTGATGAGCGGCGATTTGTCGTCGTAGGGCACCGAGTTCTTGTTGAGCGTGATCCCCGCCTCGTCGATGGCGAGCTGCGCGTCCTTGCCGGTGACTCCCTTGTTGCGCAGGTCGATCAACATGAGGTGGTTGTCGGTTCCGCCGGAAACGATTTTGAATCCGCGGTCGATCAACGCCGCCGAGAGCGCGCGCGCGTTGGCGATCACCTGCCGCGCGTACTCGCCGAACTCCGGCTGGAGATTCTCGCCGAAGCCCACCGCCTTGGCCGCGATCACATGCATCAGCGGGCCACCCTGCACGCCGGGAATCACCATGCGATCGAGCAGTTCCGACATCATCAACGTCCGGCCGCTCTTCGCCGCGACCTTGCCGAACGGATTCTCGAAATCCTTGCCCATCATCATCAAGCCGCCCCGGGCACCGCGCAGGGTCTTGTGGGTCGTGGTGCACACCACGTGGGCGTGCGGAACGGGCGAGGGGAGGCAGCCCTTGGCGATGAGGCCCGCCGGGTGGGCGATGTCGGCGAAGAGGAACGCACCCACTTCGTCGGCGATCGAGCGGAACGCGGCGTAGTCGATGGCACGCGAATAGGCGCTCGCGCCCACGGTGATCATCTTGGGTCGTTCGCGCCGCGCGATGTCGCGCACATGGTCGTAGTCGAGAAGCTCGGTGTCCTTGTCGATGCCGTAGGCCACGAAACGATACAGCTGGCCCGAAAAGTTCACCGGCGAACCGTGCGTGAGGTGCCCGCCATGCGAAAGGTCCATGCCCAGCACCGTGTCGCCGGGGTTCAGGAACGTGAAGTAGACGGCCATGTTGGCCTGTGTGCCGGAGTGGGGTTGAACATTGGCGTACTCCGCGCCGAACAAGGCCTTGGCGCGTTCGCGCGCCAGATTTTCGGCAACGTCGACCCACTCGCATCCGCCGTAATACCGGTTGCCGGGATAGCCTTCCGCGTATTTGTTGGTCAGCGACGAACCCTGCGCTTCGCGCACCGCGCGCGAAACGATGTTTTCGCTGGCGATCAGTTCGAGCTTGTCGGCCTGGCGATCGTCCTCGCCACGGATCGCCGCGTACAGCTCGGGATCGGTCTCGGAAAGGGGCGCATCGAATCGAATCACGGGAAAACGTCCTTGAAACGGGGAAATCAAGCCGCATTCTACCGTGAGCCGGCCGCGGAACCGCTCGGACCCGGACCGGCAGGTGCCGCGGCCGCGCGCGAAGAAAATCGACGCATGGCCCTTGTCCTGCGACCCGCCGAACCTGGGGACGCCGAAGCGATACGCGCGATCTACAACGCCTCGGTGGCCGCTGAAACCGCCAGCCTCGACACCGAACCGCGCTCGGCCGAAGCCCAAGCCGACTGGATGCGCCGGCACGACTTCGATCCCTGGCCGGCGTTCGTGGCCGAATCGGGCGGCGAAGTCGTGGGATGGGCGTCGCTATCGCCCTACAACCCCAAACCCGGCTACCGAACCACCGCCGAGAACTCCCTCTACGTGCATGCGGACCAACGCAGGAGCGGTGTCGGCGCGGCCCTCCTCGGGCACCTGATCGAAGCGGCGCCGGGCTACGGGATCCGGGAAATTGTCGCACTCATCACCGGCACGAACCTGGTGTCGCTGCGCCTGCACGAACGGCTCGGCTTCCGGCATGTCGGTCGCCTCGAACGGGTGGGCCGAAAATTCGACCAGTGGGTGGATGTCGTGCTGATGCAGCGTTCCGTCGCACGCGATTAGTCGGCGTTTCGCCGGGGCGCACCGCGCATTCCAAGGGGCACCCCCCGGTACAATACCGGCATGCGCGCCCTCCTTCCGATCGTCGCCCTCGCCTGCGCGGCCCTGCCCGCGGCGGCCGAAACCCTCGCGTTCCCGCGGTACCCCGTGCTCTCGCCCGACGGGGCCACCCTCGCTTTCTCGTGGCAAGGCGATATCTGGACCGCTCCGGTCGATCGCCCCGCCGATGCCCGCCGTTTGACGGTCCATCCCGCGTACGACCGACCGGTGGCGTTTTCGCCCGACGGCACCAAACTGCTCTTCACGTCGAACCGGCTCGGCCGCAACGATGCGTGGATCATGCCCGCGGGCGGCGGCGCCCCGCTCCAGCGCACGCACTGGTCGGGCGGAAGCACCGCGCTCGGCTGGAGTCCGGACGGCCGGCGCATCCTGGTGTCGGCCACCCGCGAACTCCAAGCCTTCGGGCCCGCGTTCTACACGGTCGCCGCCGAGGGACCGGCGGGCCGACCGCGTCCCGTCATCGCCGTCGCGCGCATGATTGGCGGCCAACTCTCGCCCGATGGCAAGTCGCTGCTCTTTTCGCGCGGATCCCCGGACTGGCCCCGGCGCGGCTACCGCGGGGAAGCATCCGCCGACCTTTTCCTGCATCCGCTGGGCGGCAAGCAGGCACTGCGCCTCACCGATTTCGATGGCCAGGACCTGTGGCCCCAGTGGCTGCCCGGGGGGAAGGCGTTCCTGTACGTTTCCGAACGCGACGGCACCTACAACCTGTGGCGCGCGGAGGTCGCCGGCGGGAGCCCCACCCAAGTCACCCGGCACAAGGGCGACGGCGTCCGTTTCCCCTCCGTGGCCGCGGGGGGATCGCGTGTCGCCTACGAAGTGGGCGACCGCATCGAGGTGGTTGACCTGAAACCCGGGGCCACCCCCAAACCATTCCAACCCGCCGCCCCCGCCGATATCCGGCGCAACCCGCTCGAGACCACCACGTGGTCCACCGGAGCCACCGAAATCGAAGCGTCCGCCGACGGCGAACAGGTGGCGCTCGTGGCCCGCGGCGATGTTTTCGTGGTCGGCAAGGACGGTGGCAAGGCGCTCCATCTCGCCGATTCGCCCGACCGGGATTCCGATATCACCTGGTCGGCCGACGGCAAAACGGTGGTGTATGTGTCGCGGCGCGACGGCAACCCCGAGCTCTACGCCGGCAGCAGCGCCGACCCGGACGAACCCCGGCCGGCCAAAGCCCGGGCCGCCACCGCCACCCGCCTCACCCGCACCTCGGAGCGCGAGTCCTCGCCCGTGTTTTCCCCGGATGGCAAACGGTTGGCGTTCCTGCGCGACCGCCAGTCTCTCTGGGTGGCCCAGCCCGATGGCTCCGATGCGAAGCGCATCGCGCAGGGTCTGGGCATCGAAGATGTCGCGTGGTCGCCCGATGGCCGATGGATCGCGTTTTCCCACGAGGACGAGGAATACAACAACGAAGTGATGGTGGTGCCCGCCGATGGGTCCGCACCGCCGCGCAATGTTTCGATGCACCCGCGCGACGACGGCAATCCGGCGTGGTCCCCCGACGGCACGAAACTGTTCTTCCTGTCCGAGCGCACCGACCGCGAAGTGGATGTTTGGTTCGTGTGGCTGCGCAAGGACGACCACGAGCGCACCGCCGAGGAATGGGCCCGACTGCGCGAAAAGGCCCGCGCCGCGACGCCCGCGCCGGGCGCGACTCCCGCTCCCAAGCCCGGTCCCAAAGAGGTGGCGATCGATTTCGACGGCATCCACAAACGCGTGCGTCGACTCGCGGCGATCCGCGGCGATGAAGCGGCGCTCGCCGTGGGCGGCGACGCCACCCGAACGTCGGTGGCGGTGCGGATCGCCGACGACGCGGGGGATTTGGCGATCATCGAACTCCCCGAAGGCGCGTCCACCGGCACGCCCCGCAAGATCGCGGCCGGCGGGGTCTCCGGGCTGCGCTGGAGCCGCGACGGCAAATCGCTGTGGATCCTCCGACCCTCCGGAATCGCCGTACTTGCTGGAGGCGACACCCCCCGGCCGTTCGCGTGGCGCGCCCGCGTTACCGTGGACCGTCCCGCGTGGCAACGGGCGATCTTCGACGAAGCGTGGCTTGCGCTCAACGAGCAGTTCTACGATCCGAAGTTCCACGGCGCGGATTGGCCGGCGCTGCGGGAGAAATACCGTCCCATGGCCATCGCCGCGTCGGATCCCGCCGACTTCGGCGACGTCGTCCGCCTGATGATGGGTCACCTCAATTCGTCCCACATCGGCTATGCTCCGGCCCGCGAACCCGATGGCGATGCGCCGGCGCCGCCGACCGGAGTGCTCGGCGTGGTCTGGGACGAAACGTACACGGGACCCGGATTGCGCGTCGCCCGGGTCGTCGCCGGCAGCCCCGCCGCCGCGGCCGCCACGCGCATCGCACCCGGGGAAATCGTCCTCTCCATCGAAGGAACGTCGATTTCGACCGACACCGATCCGGATGCCCTGCTTGCCGACACGGTGGGGGAGCGTACCCGGGTCGGGGTGCAGGCGACCGATGGCACGAAGCGCGAGGTGGTCTTGCAACCCGTGCCCGCCGCGGCCCTCTCCGGACTGCTCTACGACGAACTCGTGGAGGGGCGTCGTGCCGAAGTGGCTCGTCTGTCGGGCGGGCGCATCGCCTACCAGCACATCCGGGGCATGGACAAGGTCAGCCAGGATGCGTTCGAGCAGTCCCTCTACGCCGAAGGGTACGGAAAGGACGCCCTGTTGATCGATGTCCGCGACAACGGGGGCGGATCCACCGCGGATTATCTGCTGACCATGCTCTCCGTGCCGCGCCACGCATACACGATCGGCCGCGACGGTGCGCCGGGCTATCCGCAGGATCGTCTCCCGCTCATCCCGTGGCACAAGCCGGCGGCATTGTTGATCAACGAACGGGCGTACTCGAACGCCGAGATTTTCGCGCACGCGTTCCGCCAGCTCGGACGCGGGCCCGTGATCGGCACCCCCACGTTCGGGGCGGTGATCTCCACCGGCGCCGCGATGCTCCTCGACGGTTCCTCGGTGCGCACGCCGCTGCGCGGCTGGTACCGGGTGCAGGATGGTGTCAACGAAGAGCACACGGGTGCCGAACCGGACCAACGGGTCGATCGGACTCCGGAGGACGAATTGGCGGGACGCGACCCCCAACTGGAGGCGGGAGTGAAGGCGTTGCTGTCCAAGGGCAAAGGCAAGGCGCTCCCTCCGCCCCAGCGACCCCGCTACGAAGGCGTCGATCGGAAATAGCGATCGCCTTTCACGAAAACGGCCCCCCGATGGTTTGCGCCATCGGGGGGCCGTTGCTATTGGGGCCGATTCAAGCGGCTTGGGGCACCATCTCCGGAATGGGCGCGGTGCGCAAATGGATGCTGCGGCGCGCCGAAGCGCGACAGGCGTCGGCGAGGTTCTGCAGGATCGACTCCGCCATTTCCTCGGAAACAATCCGATTCGGGGGCGTGTTGAGCAGCAGGTTCAGGAGCGCGTCCGCTTCGTCGGGCGAAAGATCGACGAGGATGCGGCGGGAGGAGTCGTTGTGCGGCGCGGTGTGCATGACACCCTAAAGATGCGCACTCCCGGCCGTTTCCTGAAGGGATCGGTCCCCCGCAACGGTGCCGGTTTGGCGCCCCATTGTGAAGTGTTTCACTGTCTTGGCCGCGCATCCCGACGCGCCCACCGACTCGGTCGTCACTCCTCCACGGAAAGGGTCGCCGGGCCGCGCAACCGCACCACGGCCCAACCGCCTCCCAATCGGAACTGGAAGCCTTGGCGCCGACCGTCGGCGAGCACGCGTTTCGGACGCGCCCCGGGTTTGGAAAACAGCACCTCGCACGGACCCTCCGGCCAAGGAACCACCCGGCACGTTCGCTCGTCGACGCGCTCCGCCGCACCCGGAACATGCACGATCCAACCCCCGGGCGAGAGCACGCACCGGGTCTCGATCGGATCCCCCACGATGCGCGAGAAGGGCACCTGCAGCGTGGCCGGGTTGATGAAAACATCGTTGCGGATCTGCGCGGGCAAGTTGTAGGAATCGGGCAGCAACCCTTGGCGCAGGCGCGCACCTTCGAGCGCGCCCTTGCCGGCCGCGGGACGCGTTTGCAGGATTCCGGATGCGACGATGCCGGCCGCCACCTGCCGCCAAATACCGTTGCGATCCACTTCCGCCAGATCCAACAAGGCGTCCGCGTACACCAACCCGCACCACTGGACCGGGAGTCCGATCCAGTTCGGGGCGATCCATCCCGTGGCGCCCAGCACCGGTGTCGTCGCGTACCTTCCCACCGGGCCGGAGGCCGGATCGATAAGGTACGTGAACGGAATGCCGGTCCAGGCCCACGCCTTCGCGGCATCGAGGTAACGGCGCTCTCCCGTGAGATTCCAAGCGAGCACGAACGCCTTGACCAAATGGCCGCTGGCCAGGATGTCGGGCGTGTGCAGCGGAATCTCCCACGTTTGGGCGCCCCGGGGAACCGTATCGCGATAGGTCGTTTCAAGCCGGCCCAGCACCGCCAGCGCCGCGTCGCGGCCGGCCTTGTCGCCGGATCGCGCCACGGTCTCGAGCGCGCGCAGCACGGGAACGATGGAGAGGCCGTTGGCGTGGTCGGCGAAGTGGGTGGTGCCGTAATCGACGCTGTCGCCGCGGCGGTGGTAGGGCAGCGTGCCGTCCTTGCGGTACCCGCCAAGTTTCGCGGCGATGTCCGCCCGGGCCCTGCCGAGCCACGCGCCCGTCCCCGATCGGGCGAGGACCCCGGCGAACGTGGGGATGTGTCCGACCCCTCCGGAGTCGCCCTCCGGGACTTTACGCGCCAATTGATCCGCCGCCGCACGCAACCGGCCGGCGAGGGCGGCGTCGCTCCGGGACAGCCGGCGGGCCAGCCACCGCTGCACCGCCAAGGCATCGCCCGCCGGCTGGGGGGCGAACGACCCGGGCACCGCATGACGCACACCATCGGGGCCTTGGATGCCCGAATCGAGCCAACCCACGGCGCAAAGGCGGTCGAACGCATCCGGCTTGCCGCTCGACGGGAGTTTCGGCAACCCGTGCTCCTCGACCCAGGCCCGCACCGCCGGCATCACCGTGGGGCTTCGGTCACCGCCTCGGATCGTCGCCACCGCACGGATTCCCCGCGCGTCCACCGACACCGATTCGCTCGGAAGCAGGTTCCCGGGCACCCGTTCCCCACCCGGAAACGCGATCGCGAGCAGGGCGCGGCCGGTGCGAAAACGACGGTCGGGACAATCGAACACGGGAACGTGGTCGGCGGCGGGGCTCCACTCCAAGGAAACCCAGGTCCCCTTGTGCGCCACGGCCATGACGGGAATCGTGATCGCGTGGGCCGGAGGAACAATTCGTTTCGCCTGCGGACCACGCAGGTCCGCCTCCGAACTGCGCCGATCCGGTCCTTCCAGGTATTCGACTCCCGCGAGAAGCGCCTGATCCTTTCCGGCAAACTCGGGATGCAGCGCGACCGCCGGCGCCCACGCGAGCCAACGTCGCCGATCGCAGCGAATCGCGGTTTCCACACGGAACGATCCGGAAAGGCGGCCCTTGGACCATTCCGTCGTCCAAGTCCAGTGCGCCCCGCCCGAATCCGTTGCGTTCACGGTGGAGCGGATCCGCTCGCCGCGCGTTTCCACGCTCGCCACCGCGTTGTCGAGATCCAGCCATTGCAGGGGGGCATCGGGCGCGGATTGCCAACCGAGACGGGGCGCGTCGCTGCCACGCGCCACCAGGCGATCGCCGCTGCGCAGCGAAAACGCACCGGCCTTGCGGCCCACCCGCAACGACCACTTGCCCGACGTCAGTTCCGGTCCTTCCACCGGCCGGAACGGCGGATAGGTCCATCTCGGTTCGGCGAACTCCACGCGTTCCTGGAAATCGACGCTGGAAAGGACGGTGGTGCTTCCCTTGTCGCCGGGCGGGTCGAAGCGCAGGCGCAAGCGCGTGTCGGAACGGGCGGGGATTGGCAGGCGCGCCACGGTCTCCTCGCCCGCGCCCACCGGGAAGCGGACCGAGTTTTCCTCGACCGGTCCCGACCCGGGGCCGGGGGTCCAGAAAAACAATTGCCCCATGCCGGCGGTGTCGGCCCGGAGCCGCACAATCATCCACAACGGGGTCGCCGCGGGAATCTCCACGACCGGTCCGATCGCGTAGGGGTCGTCGCCGGTGGCCACCAATCGCAGGCCTTCGCGGTCGGCCGCCAACGGTTCCAGGTCGTGCGTGGCGTTCCAGCCCTTTCGCCCGGATTCGGTCCGCAAGTCGAGGAGGGGTCGGCGGTTCTGCATGCTGGGCGTTTCGTTTCCCGGCGATGCGAAACCTGCCCCCGCGCCGCGAATCGGGGTAGCATGCCGCCATGACGTGGGTGCGTATCGTTCGGCCCGACGCGTCGCCGGAGGTCCACGACGCGATGATGGCGCAGCGGGCGCTCTATCCGGCGGTCTACGGCGCGCCGATGGATCCGAACCACGTGCCCGAACCCGTGCTGCGCGATGCGATCACCCTCTCGCATTCCCTGATTCCCAAGGCGCTCCACCACGCCTTCGCCGCGTTCGGGGCGATGATGGACCCGGACCTCCCGCTCGATCGCCGCGAGCACGAGATGATCGCCACCACGGTCAGCGTGCTCAACAAGTGCTTCTACTGAACGGAATCCCACGCGGAGTTTCTGCGTGTCGAAACCATGGACGAAGCCTTCGCCGAAGGGCTGCGACGGGATTGGCGCACGGCTCCCGGACTCACCCCGCGCGATGCGGCCATCCTGGGCTATGTCGAGAAAATCACCCTCCGCCCCGCCACGGTCCACCCGGGCGATCTGGAGGCGCTCCGCGGCGCGGGCCTCGACGACACGGCGATAGTGCAGGTGAACCTGATCGCCTCGTGGTTCAACTACATCAACCGCGTGGCCGACGGCCTCGGGGTGGGGCGGGACGCGCCGGACGATCCGCCGGCGGGGTAGCCCGTTTCGATGGCGGAGCCGCGGCCTTCGGGGCCGATCCCGTCGACGCGGCGGGGGGCTTGGCCGCGCCCGCGCCGGGTTGCTTTCCGGGGGTCGGCTTCGCCCCGGCGTTCGGTTTGGCGGGTGCCGGTGGCCCCTGCGGCGCGATGCGATCGCGCAGGAACGCGAGCGCCGCCTCGGGGGATTCCGCCGAGAGATCGAGCAGGAACGCGTTCACGGGCTGCACGTCCGCCGCCGTGTCCGCACCGGGTTGACCCGGAGTGGCTCCCGGCAATTCCTCGTCGGGTGCGGGCGGTCCGAACCGTTCGTTCACCCATGCCGCGAAGCGCTCCTCCTCCGGGCGGAGCAGATCGGGTTCGTCGTCGCGGACTCCGGCTTCGAACATCTGCCGATATTCGTCGAGGGTCGCGACATCCCAGCGCAACTCGGTGGGCGCCGGAGCCTTCGCGCCGGGTTTGACCGAATCCCCGTCGGACCATTTTCCCGTCCATTGCTCGAATTCCCCGAGTTCGGGTCGGTGCTGCAGCAGACCGATGGACACCGGTGAACGTTTGATGAGCAGGTCGATCCGGCCCAGCATCGCGTCGCGCCGGGCCGCCAGATCCTTGTCCCAGGCTGCGCGGATGGAGTAGTCGGTCTGTTGCGGCACGAGGGAATCAAGCCCCGCGAACGGGTTGAAATCGTTGCCGCCGAGATCGGCGGGATCGATGCGCGCGGTGCGGGCGAAGCGCACGCGCGCCGCGGTGGTCACGCCGCCTTTCCAGCCCTCGAACGGACCGTCGCTGGATCCATCCCAGTAACCCGGGGACGCGAGATCGGCGAGGGCGATCCGCTCGATTCCGGGCACCGCGGCCAGGTTGGCGATCCGCACCACGATGGCGATGGGGTCCACGGCCTCCGGAATCAGGAAATCCCCGCGATCAAGGCGAGCGAGGCTGGATGAGCCTCCCGGAATCGCACCGGCGTAGAACTTGCCCTGCGGGGACCGCGCCCACTCCCGCACCGTCAATCCGGCCGCATTGCGGTCCCGCGGTTGCTCGGGATGGGCGGAGTCGCCGCGCAGGGGGCGCAGCACGGGAACGACCTTCATGCCGTGCGCCTTGGCCACAGCGGACCAACGTTCGACCTCGCTGGTTCCTCCCTGCACCGGGACATCGATCCACCAGTGGGTGAAGCCGCGTGCACGGGCCAATGCGAGCAGGGCATCGAGCGCCGCCGGATCCGCTGGCGGCGCCAGCGCGAGGCCCCGCGCCACATAGTCGGTATCCCAGACCACCGGAGGCACCGGAGTGTCGCGATTCTTGTCGGGTCGAAGGTCCGCCGCATCGACGGTTGCCACCGAAAACCAGGCGCCGGTCGACACCGACACCATCTCGGCCGCCACGCGCAGCGCCGCGGTGGCGCGTTCGGGTGGCAACTGGGTCGATTTCACCTCGATCGGCATTTCCTTCCACCACTCCGCCACCTTGTCCCGGTAGGGCTGGGGCAGGTCGGCGAGCGCCACGGTTTGCTGGTCGTTGGCGGTTTCGGCCAAGGTCCATGCGGCCTCGGGCAGGCCGTTCGATTCGCCGCGAGGGATATCCGCCAACGCGTTGCGCGCCGCCAAGGCGATGCGGGCGCGTCGGCCGGCCTGGGT
>JBJTRZ010000276.1:0-2145 GCA_046076415.1 Armatimonadota bacterium | reverse complement strand
AACAACGAGATGGACGACTTCGCGACCGTGCCGGGGCGCCCGAACCAATTCGGTCTGGTCCAGTCGAGGCGCAATGCGGTCGCTCCGCGAAAACGTCCCTTGTCCTCCATGAGCCCGACCATCGTCGAGGATGCCGGGGGACAGGTGCGCATGGCGGCGGGTTCGCCCGGTGGGCCCACGATCATCAATGTCGTGCTTCAGGTGTTGCTCAACGGTATCGACCATGGGATGGACGTTGCCGCGGCGGTGGGAGCCCCGCGGATCCATCACCAATGGTTGCCGGACGAGTTGGTGGTCGAGCCGGGATTCCGCGATGCAATCCAGGGCCTCCGCGGGCTCGGCCACGGTGTCGTGGAACGTCGACTCGGGGATGTCCAGGCCGTGTTCGTTGTGGATCGGGAGGCGACCGGCGCCAGCGATCCTCGGCATTGCGGCAGGACGATCGTGGTTTGACCCGCATCGCTTGGTTCGTTTCGGCCCACGGGCTCGGACACGCCGCCCGCACCGCCGCGATCGCCGCGGAACTTCCGCCGGCAGTGCATGTCACGGTCGTGTCCGACTTCGACCGGACGTTTTTCGACCGGCGATTCCGCCCGGGTACGGGATGGCGCACCGGAAGTTTCGATGCCGGGTGCGTTCAGCAGGACACGTTGACCATCGATCGGGCATCGACCTTGAACAGGGCGCAGGAATGCTCCCTCGACAACCGGGCCCGAGCCGAGGAATGGCGTTCTTGGTTGAATTCCGGTCGCTTCGATGCGGTCGTCTGCGATGTCTCGCCGTTTCCGATCGCGCTCGCGCGCTCCTTGGGAATACCCGCGTTCGTGGTGGCCAATTTCACGTGGTGTTCGATCTACCGGGCGTGGCCCGAAGCGGAGGGCAGCGTCGCGGAGATGGAGTCCCAATACCAAATGGCCGACCGATCGTTCGTTCCGGGGCCGGCCCTCGATATGCCGGAACTTTTGCGCCGGGAAACGTTTCCCTGGGTCGCCGCAACCGGGACGCCGCGGCGCGAGGAGTTGGCGTCGGAGCTGGGTCGCACAGACTCCCGCATTGCGTTGGTGTTGCCCGGCGCTTGGGGAACGCCGTTCGACGGGAATCCTTCGAACGCCGAGGGTTGGTGCTTGGTCTCGCTCGGGGCGCACGGAACCCAGCTTCCCGGGGTCGTGGCGCTCGATCCGGATCGTTGGCCCCACGCGGACGTCGTGGCGTCGGTGGACGTCGTGCTGGGAAAGCCGGGATACGGAACGGTGGGGGAGTGCGCGATGGCGGGAACGCCGATGGCGTTCGTGCGGCGGCCCGATTTCGCGGAATCCCGTGTCCTCGAGGATTGGATGGAAGCAAACGGTTTCGGTATGCCGATCGAACGCGACGACTACCTCGCGTGCCGATGGACCCGCGTGTTCGACCGATTGGTGGCGTTGCCGAGGCCGTCGCAGGTTCCGGGAGGTGGGGCGCGCAAGGTCGCGGATGCGATCCTCGCCGGAATCGCAGGAACCCGGTTGGCGCGCGCGGAATCCTCCGTCAGAGACGTGAACGATCACGTCCGGAATTCTTCCGAGGAAAAACGATGAAGATCGGAATTTTTACCGCACTGTTCCACGACCAGCCCATCGAGGCGGCCCTGGACTACATCGCCGGCGCCGGGATCGAATCGGTCGAGCTGGGTGGAGGCGCCTACCCGGGCAGCCGCCATATCGATGATTTCGGAGGGGTGGCGGCTCTCGCGGCGGACGCCTCCAAGCGTCGCAAATTGGTCGACGCGGTCCGCGCGCGGAATTTGATCATTTCCGCGATCTCCGTGCACGGCAATCCGCTCCACCCGAACAAGCAGATCGCCGCGGACCATCATGCCGCGTTTGAGAATGCCGTACTGTTGGCGGAAGCCCTCCATGGCGACGGTGTCATGCCCCAAGCCACCGTCAATGGCTTCTCGGGATGCCCGGGCGATTCCGCCCGCGCGAAGAATCCCAACTGGGTCACGTGCGCGTGGCCGGACGAGTATCGCGACATCCTCGATTACCAGTGGAAAGTCGCCGGCAAGTATTGGCGTGCCCAGAACAAATTGCTGAAGGCCCACGGCGTCAATTTCGCCATCGAAATGCACCCCGGCTTCATCGTCTACAACAACCATTCGTTGCTGAG
>JBJTRZ010000275.1:0-2208 GCA_046076415.1 Armatimonadota bacterium | reverse complement strand
CGTTGGCGCCTTCACCCTCATCGAACTGTTGGTCGTGATTGCGATCATCGCGATCCTCGCGGCCATACTTTTTCCCGTTTTCGCGCAAGCACGGGAGAAGGCCCGATCCATCGCCTGCCTGTCGAACTGTCGGCAGATCGGGTTGGGGCTGATGATGTACGCGCAGGACTACGACGAGCGCTCGCCCTCGGCGGACCACGATTCGGAGGACGCGGCGGATTTGTACCCGTGGTACGCGCCGTTGCAGCCCTACATCAAGAACGATGGTGTGTTCCGGTGCCCGTCGGTGGGCGGCACCGCGCCCGAAGCGTACGCGATCCCCCTCGACGCCGCGATTTGGAGCCGTTTGCGCACCGACTACCTGATCAACGGGTTCTTTTCGCACGGCCTCGCCTACGCGTCGTTCTCGACGCCCTCGGAGCAGATCGTGGTGGCGGAGCGCCGTGCCCGCTGGGCCGCGTTCGACTACCACGCCTGGATCGAGCCCGACGGTCATGACGGCGGCGACGAGGCGCCGGGATCGTGGGGCCGGGGCAAGCTCGACGGTTCGGGTTTCGCGCTCGACGGCATGACACCCGACCCGACCAACATCGGCCGCCACCAGCAGGGATCGAACCATGTTTTCGGTGACGGTCACGCGAAATGGATGCGTTTCTCCCAAACGTTGCAACCCGGCCCCGCGGGGCTCGGAATGCACAACCGGGACGGGTTGACGGAAGCGGACTGGCACCACGACCACTGACGCGGATCACACGCAAACGCCGCCCCCGGAGGTTGCTCCGGGGGCGGCGCGTGTTTCGGGGAGGCGCTCGGGTCAGTCTTCGGGACCGAGACGGACCACCTCGCCATCGTCGCCGGCGATCAGCGCCTCGTGCGCGAGTCCGACGAACAGACCGGATTCGACGACGCCGACAATTTGCCGGAGGCGGGTTTCGAGGAGTGCCGGGCGCGGAATGCTGCCGAAGTGCAGGTCCAGGATGGCGAGACCGTCGTCGGTGACCACCGCCGATCCTTCGGCGTTGGTCCGCGGCACGGCCATCACCTCGAAGAGCTCGCGAAGCCGATCGACCACGCGCTGCGTGGCGAAGGGGACCACGGCGACGGGCAAGGGGTAGGCGCCCAGCGTTCGGACCCGCTTGGTGGCATCCGCGATGACCACCATGCGTCGACTTGCGGCGGCCACGATCTTCTCGCGCACCAGCGCACCGCCGCCGCCTTTGATCAAACCCAGATTCGGCCCGATTTCGTCGGCCCCGTCGACGGTCAGGTCCGGCACGCGATGCTTGCCGAGTTCGACCAGCTCGAGGCCGAGGCCTTGGGCGCGTCGGGCGGTCTCCTCCGACGTGGGAATGCATCGAACCCCGAGGTTCTCGGCGGCGTTGCGCCGCGCGAGCGCTTCGTGGAAAAAGGCGGCCGTGGAGCCGGTGCCGAGACCCACCAGCATGCGGGGGGCGACGAGTTTGGCCGCCGCCTCCCCCACCGCCCGTTTCGCGTCCGCGCTCCCCATGCGTCCCTCCCCTCGGCCCCCGGGCCGCGGACCGACGAAGGCCGCGTCAGCTTCCGGCGAGGGAAGCCCGCACCGACTCGAGCTGTCCGGCGGATCCCAGCAACACGTTGCGGCTCGCGATGAACTTGGCGTATTCGGCCATGAACACCTTGCCGGGTCCGCGCAGGTCGAAATCGTTGGGCTTGTCGCGGAAGAATTCGCGGTGGACGCGGGTCCAGACCAAGCGGCCGTCGGTGTCGATGTTGACCTTGCAGACGCCGAGTTTGGCGGCCGGCAGGTACTGTTCGGCGTCGACGCCCTTCGCGCCCTTGAGCTCGCCCCCTGCGGCGTTGATGCGCGCCACTTCGTCCTGGGGAACGCTGGAGCTGCCGTGCATCACGAGCGGGAACCCGGGGAGGAGGTCCTGGATGGCCTTGACCCGGTCGAAGTGGATGCCTTGGCCGCCCGCGAACTTGTAGGCTCCGTGGCTGGTGCCGATGGCGCAGGCGAGGCTGTCGCAGCCGGACTGCTTGACGAATTCGAGGGCTTCGTCGGGGTCGGTGAGGCAGGCGTTCTTTTCGTCGACCTTGATGTCCTCCTCCACGCCGCCGAGCATGCCCAGTTCCGCCTCGACGCTAAGTCCCTTGGAGTGGGCGAGGTCCACCACGCGCCGGGTGATTTCCGCATTTTTGTCGAAGGATTCATGCGAGGCATCGATCATC
>JBJTRZ010000274.1:0-2546 GCA_046076415.1 Armatimonadota bacterium | reverse complement strand
CCCTACCGGTCCACCCTTCCCAACCTTCGTGCAGGGCTTCCCTCGCGTGCGCGCGGTGCATGGTAGGATGCACAGGTCCCGGTCGCGCCCGCGTGCCGGTGCACATCCACTTTCCCCCACGGAGCCGCCCCTTGGTGACACCCGACGAACCCCAGAATCCTTCCCTCGATTTCGACGCCGATGCCGAGGAGTTCGACACACCCGGGGTGCAACGGGTTGAAAAGGATTACAACGCCGACGCGCTGAGCATGCTCGAGGGACTCGAAGCCGTCCGCAAACGCCCCGGCATGTACATCGGGGACCCCGGCGTCAGCGGGCTCCATCACCTGTTCAAGGAAATCATCGACAACTCGATCGACGAGGTTCTGGCAGGCTACTGCTCCGAAATCGATGTCGTGCTCGGGGCCGACCATACGATCACCGTCACCGACAACGGGAGAGGTATTCCCGTCGACATCAACAAGCAAACGGGAAAACCCGGTGTCGAGATGGTGATGACCGAACTTCACGCCGGGGGCAAATTCGGCGATGGCGGCTACAAAACGTCGGGCGGCCTTCACGGTGTCGGCGCCTCGTGCGTCAACGCGCTTTCCGATTGGCTCGAAATCACGGTCCGACGCGATGGGAAGATCCACAAGATCCGCTTCGAACGCGGCGTGGTGACCGAACCCCTGAAGGTGATCGGTTCGTGCGACCCGTCGGAAACGGGTACCATCACCACTTGGCTTGCCGACAAGACGATATTCGGCGCCACATTGGACGCGGACGGCAACCTTGGATACCGGACCGAGTTGATCCTTTCCCGGATTCGTGAGTTGTCCTACCTCAACAAAGAGGTTTCGATCACCTACACGGACGACCTCCACGGCGTGGAACGTCAGGTCTTCCACCACAAACGCGGCATTGCGGAATACGTGGCCCATCTCAACGAGAACAAGGACCCGCTGCACGCAAAGGTGATCTATTTCCACCGGGCGCAAGAGGACACCCAGGTGGAGGTGGCGCTTCAGTACAACCGCACGTATCAGGAAAACCTGTACTGCTTCACGAACAACATTCCCCTGCCCGACGGTGGGACCCATCTCTCCGGTTTCAAAACCGCTCTGACGCGCGTCCTCAACCAATACGCCCGCAAAAACGGCTTCCTCAAGGACAAGGACAACAACTTCTCCGGCGAGGACGCCCGAGAAGGCATCACGGCGGTCATTTCGGTTCGCCTCACCAATCCGATGTTCAACAGCCAGGACAAGCGTCGCTTGACCAACATCGAGGTCGAGGGAATCGTCAACACGATCGTAGGCGAAGGCTTGGCGATTTTCCTCGAGGAAAACCCATCGGTCGCCCGGTCCGTCATCGACAAGGCCTTCACCGCGCAGAAGGCCCGCGAGGCGGCCCGAAAAGCGGCGGAACTCGTCAAGCGCCAGAACGCCTTGGAGAATTCCAACCTCCCCGGAAAACTGGCCGACTGCACCGAGAAGAATCCGGCCCTCTCCGAGATCTACCTCGTCGAGGGGGACTCCGCCGGTGGTTCGGCCAAGCAGGGACGCGACCGCCGTACGCAGGCCATCCTTCCGCTCTTTGGAAAGATCATCTGCGTGGAAAAGGCCAGGATGGACAAGGCCCTCGACAACGAGTCGGTCAAGATGATCATCTCCGCCCTCGGCACCGGAATCTCGTTCGGGGAATCCGAGGATGACGACAACAAGCGCTTCGACCTCGGGCGCCTCCGATACGGCAAGGTGATCATCATGACGGACGCCGATGTCGACGGGGATCATATCCGAACGTTGCTGCTCAATTTCTTCTACCGCTACATGAAGCCTTTGGTCGACTCGGGGCACATCTACATCGCGCAGCCGCCGCTGTACTCGATTCGGATTGGCAAGGACGAAAAACGGTATGCCCGAACCGAGGCGGAGCGGGACCAAATCCTGAAGGAAGTGCGCAAGAAGGATGTCCATGTAACCCGGTTCAAGGGACTCGGCGAAATGAATCCCGAGGATCTCGCCGACACGACGATGCATCCGGACAAGCGAACTTTGGCCAAGGTGTCGGTGGAGGAGGCCGCGGAGGCGGACCAAATGTTCACCATACTGCTCGGCGACAAAGTGGAACCCCGTCGGGCCTTCATCGAGAAGTACGCCAAGGAAGTCAAGGACATCGACGTCCACTAGGACATCGGTCGCCCACGTGCGTTCGGCCGTCCAACTCCTCCCACTCGTCGCCCTGCTGTGCGTGGCCGGATGTCGACGCGCGGAACCTGCCGGGCCCAGCAAGGTTTCGTTGCATCCCGACGCCGTCCTGGTTCGCGATCCGGGGAGCGGGGTCGACTTGGTGGACGTTCGAGTTGGCGGCGAAATCGTCGCGTCCGTCGTCGCCGAGGGTGTGGATCGTATCGGCGGCAATCACGTGGGCGATGCACGCACCGCAGCCGAATGGCTTGAACGGTCCGAGGCCATCGTAGCCATCAACGGGGGCTTTTTCGGCGACACCTACGACGCAGCGGGGCGGCGGCGCCAGATCGTCCAGCTCGCCGTGGTCGACGA
>JBJTRZ010000273.1:0-12192 GCA_046076415.1 Armatimonadota bacterium | reverse complement strand
CGGCAAGCACCCGATCGATGGCCTCTTGGGCGGCAAGGCCCGCCGGGCAATCGAAGTCCGGGGGCAGCCCGAGCGCGAGCAGGAATCGCCCTCCGCGAACGGTGATTTCGTTGCCGACGATGAGGTGCGGCGGCGCGCCCGCGGTGCGCTCCGGCCAGCCGTCGCACGCGGCCCCCACCGTGTTGTGGTCCGCCAGGAATACGTAATCAAGACCGACGTCCGCCGCCGCCGACAGGACATCCTCGACGGTGCCGAGACCATCGGAATAGGTGCACGTGTGCACATGCACCGCCCCGCGGGCATCGCACCACCGGGACGCGGGCAGGCTTTCGGCCGAATCCGAGGGTTTGCCGCACCGCATGAGGAACCGCCCACGGATGGCATCGAGGAAGCCGGGCGCCAGCAACACGTGGGCGGCGATGCGTATTTTGGTACGCCAAGAGGATGCCATTTAACGCGACAAGCCCCCCGGCCGCGGATGCGGCCGGGGGGCGCGAGGTCAGAACTTGATCAGTTCGCCGGTTTTGCTGGACTCGTAGATCGCCTCGAGGATCTCGGAGACGACGCAGGCCTGCTCGGGCGTGACCACGGGGGTGGTATCGTTGCGGATCGCATCGATCCACTTCTGCGCCTCGATATGCTCGGGCACCGTGGAGGCCCCTTCGTAGAATGCGACTCCGCCTCCGGTGAGATCCACCTTCAGATCGTAAAGGCGGCTGTTCTTCTCGCCGTTGACATGCAGTCCGCCCCGCATATCGGCTCCGGCCTCGGATCCGAAGAGCGTGCAGATCGCCTCGCCGGTCTCGCGGGTATTCAAGGCCCAGGAGGATTCGAGGAAAATCGTGGCACCACCCTCGAGTTCGATGAAGCCGTAGGCGCTGTCCTCGACCGTGTACTCCTTCGGGTTCCACGGACCGAACGCATTGGCTGCATTCTCGCGGTCCGCCAACTTCCGATACACGGACCCCTTCACCGACTTGACCTTGTAGTTGTCCATCAACCACAGGGTGAGGTCGAGCGCGTGCGTGCCAATGTCGATGAGCGGCCCGCCGCCCTGCTTTTCCTCGTCGAGGAACACGCCCCAGGTCGGAACGGCGCGGCGGCGAATGGCGTGCGCCTTGGCGAAATAGATGTCGCCCAGCTCGCCATCCTCGCACAGCTTCTTGAGGTACTGCGAGTCGGCGCGATGGCGGCTCTGGTACCCCACGGTGAGTTTCCGCCCCGTCCGACGCGCGGCTTCCACCATCTTGCGAGCGCCGGCGGCGGTCTTGGCCATCGGCTTCTCGCACATCACGTGGCGCCCCGATTCGAGGGCGGCGATGGTGATTTCGTCGTGCGAGATGTTGGGCGTGCACACATGCACGACATCGATCCCCGACGCGTCGAGGAGTTCCTTGTAGTCGGAGTAGACCTTGGCTCCGGGCGCACCGAACTCCCGCGCGGCCTTTTCGGCACGCTCGGGGACGATGTCGCAGAACGCGACCTGTTCGACGCCGGCGACGGTCTTGAGGCTCGGCATATGCTTGCCGTTGGCGATGCCGCCGCAACCCACGACGGCGACCTTGATGGTGGACACGGGCAATCCTCCTGAAACGGGTTCCGGCCCCGCTTCGGGCGCCGAACCGATGGTTATGTTACCCGCGGAGACGGGCGCGGCGCCAACCGGGCGGACTCACAAGACCACGAGATCGTCCCGGTGGACCACCACGTCCCCGGCCGCATATCCGAGGCGTCCCGCGATCTCGCCGGAGCGCGCGCCGGCGAGTGCGGCCACCTCGTCGGCACCGTACGCGCTGATCCCCACCGCGACCCGCGATCCCTCTGCGACTATCCCCACGATGCTTCCGCGATCGAAGCTCCCGGAGACCCCGGTGACCCCCACCGGCAACAAGCTGGCACCGCCTTCGCGCAAGCGACGCGCGGCGCCGGCGTCGACGAACACCTCTCCCGCGGGAGATTCCGAAAGGATCCAACGTTTGCGCGATTCCTTGCGGCTCGTGGGCGCGGGAAACCATGTCCCGATCCGCTCTCCCGACGCCATGCGCACGAGCACTTCGGGCTCCGCCCCATCGGCGATCACGGTACCCACTCCGCCTTGGCCGGCAAGGCGAGCCGCGGCGACCTTGGTGCGCATTCCTCCCGTGCCCACCCCGGACACGGAGCCCCCCGCCAAATCGGGCGACAAGGCATCGATCGACTCCACTTCCGAAATAAGGGTCGCGGCGGGGTCTTGTCGCGGATCGGCGGTGTACAGCCCGGGAAGATCCGTCAGGAGCACCAAGCGATCGGCGTCCACGAGGTGGCTCACCAGCGCCGACAGCATATCGTTGTCGCCCACGCGAATTTCGTCGGTGGCAACGGTGTCGTTCTCGTTGACAATGGGCACGATGCCGTGGTCGAGCAGGCTTGTGCACGTGTCCCGAGCATTGAGGTAACCCGAACGGGTGGCGAGTTCCGCCCGGGTGAGGAGAACCTGCCCGACCTTGATGTCGAACAACCCGAACAAATCCGACCAAAGGCGCATCAGGTGCGCCTGTCCCACCGACGCCAGCATCTGTTTGACGGGGAGGTCGCGCGCCCATTCACGCGGTCCAAACACCTCCCGCCCCGCAGCGACCGCCCCGGAGGACACGAGCACGACGCGCATCCCCCGGTCGCGCAACACCGCGACCTGACGCGCCAAATCCACCATACGGGGACGGGAAAGCCCGGCACTTCCCGCGGTCAACGTGGAGGTTCCGAGCTTGACGACGATGGTGCCCCGGAAGGCGACCTGCTCAGGCGCCACGGCCGAGCCGCCGAACCATCGAGGCACGCTCGGCAAGTTCCTGCTCGCTGCGCAACCGTTGATACTCCTCCTCGAGGTCGTCGAAGGCCGACGTGAATTCCCCGAGGTCGGCGCGCGCCTGGAACGTGTCGAAGGCCGACGCACCCGCGGCGGAGACGGCGCCGTCGAGCACCTCTTCGGCGGGAGCGATCCCCTGCAAGGCCAAGGTGGCCTGATGCACGATGAGGCGTTCGCGCAATTGATCGCAGGTCCCGAGCGCGGTCCGCAGCCGATCGAGGCAGCGGCGCGCCTCCGGCAGTTCGGAAAGGTCCACCCCCTCCCACTGCTCGAGGTAGCGTCGTCCCTCGTCTTGAATCTCGTTCAATCGCTCGAGTCGACGACCGCATTCGGCATGGTCCAGGCTGTCCCAATCGGATGCGAGCGGGTCGAGACGATTTTGCCAACGTACGAGAACGATCTCCCACAACTTGGCGTGGTAACGATCCCGCTGCCGCGCGAGGAGCGCCGACGCCGCGGCGACACGCTCCCGCACCCGATGCCACGGACCGTCCGCTTCCCCGGCCGATTCCGCGCCCACCACTTGGGAATCGATGGAGCGCAGCGTCTCGGCGAGGCGGGATTCCCGTTCGCCGATATCCAGCAAACGTTGCCGAATCCGCTCCTCGATCAGGCGCAGGCTCTCCGCACCGGCGGGAAGGGCAACCTCGCCTTTCCACTCGCGGTCGGCCCCGAGCAGGACCCCCAGGCTAACCCCGACGGCAACCCCGACCGCGACCCCCATGCCGTTCATCAGCATGCCTCCGAGCACGGCGCCAAGGAAGCCGCCCATCGCCGCACGCGTCGAATCGTTCAATTCGAGCGCAAAGGGAAGCGTCGACTCACCCGAATCGCCCTCGGCCCGGCGATGCGCGGCCCCACAGTTCGGGCAATGGCGATCCGAGGCGGTGACATTGAAGTCGCAAGCGCCGCACCGATGGTACTTCACGTCCGCTCGATCCCTCCTTCGGGCATCTTATCCCCGTCCCGACCCGGGTGTCCATCGCCTTCTCCGCATCGGAAAACCATCGAAACCCCACCGTCCTAGAAGCGCACGCCGGCGGCGAAGTTCCAACCACCGGCACTCCAGTCTCCCGTTCGCCCAAACGCGTACCCGTGGACCTCCACGTAGGCGCGCGCTCCAAACGCGACTCCCGCGAAGAGTCCCGCGGACGGCGCAATCCTCCCTCGCACGGCTCGCCCGGACAGCGGATCATCCAACCACGCGGCAACTCCGCCGACGGTGCCTCCCCCATACGGACGCCACACGCCCGCAGGTTCCCCGAGCGCGATGCGATATTCCCCACCAAAGGGAACCAGCAGGGCATTTCCCTGATCGCCGTCCCGGGTGCGCCGGTTCGACAGGAACGATAGGTCGGCGGACCACGCGCCTCCCTGCTTGGGCGCACGGACCGCGCCCCAGCCGAAACCGAAATTGCTCCAGCGATCCCCGAAGCGCTGCCGCACGCCACCGCTGGATGGAACGAAAACTCCGATCTGCGGACCCGCAAGCGGCCGAGATCGCTTCGTTCCCTCGGCGCCCGGTTCGGCGACCGCCACGACCGTGCACGCCCGCAGCGGCGATGCCGTCGTGGACTCGATATCGGTCATCAATGCCATCCACCCTTCCTTCCGGCGGGAAGCGATTCGGCCCCGCCCGCCCAGCGGGTACAGTACGGTACCTTTCGGGAGGTCCGACCATGCCCTCGATCCCACACGCACCGCTCGCCTTCGTGGCGGCCATCCACCTCATCGGCGCAATCCCCGCCCTCGCTCAGGAACCGGCCGTAAAACCCGCACCGATCGAGCGAATCGCGCTCACCGACGCGCAATGGAGGAAGATCCTTTCCGGTCCCGCGTACCAAGTGCTGCGACGTGGTGCCACGGAAGCCGCTTTCGCGAATCGCTACTGGCGCACCCACGAAACCGGAACCTACCACTGCGCCGGATGCGCGTTGCCCCTGTACGCATCGAGCACCAAGTTCGACAGCGGAACCGGGTGGCCCAGCTTTTGGCAACCCCTCGCGAAATCCGCCGTGGTCGAAGTTCGAGACGCCGATGGCGAACGGATCGAAGTTCGGTGCGCACGCTGCGACGGACATCTGGGCCACGTGTTCGACGATGCCGACGGAAACTACGAGATTCCCCGGACTCCGACCGGTCGCCGCTACTGCATGAACTCCGCGGCGTTGCGCTTGATCAAGAAGGGCGAGGCTTCCCCGAAACCCCCGGCGCACGGGGAGCCCTGATCCCGGCCTTGGTGCGTCAATCCTCGAACGCGTCGGTGACCGCACCCCGGCTCGCCGAACCCACCTGACGGCGGTACTTGGCCAACACCCCGCGCGGGTACCGTTCCGCCGGCGGGGTCCAGCGCTTGCGGCGCTCGGCCAAACCTTCCTCGGGCACCTCGAGTTGCAACAGCAACCGAGTCGCGTCGATGGTGACCAAATCGCCTTCCTCCACCAACGCGATGGTCCCGCCCACGGCGGCCTCGGGCGCGACATGCCCCACGACGAGCCCGAACGTACCGCCGGAGAACCGTCCGTCGGTGATCAGGCCAACCGAGTCGCCCAGCCCGCGCCCGATGATCGCACTCGTGGGAGCGAGCATCTCGCGCATTCCGGGACCACCGCGCGGACCCTCGTAGCGGATCACCAAAACATCTCCCGGCTGGATGGCACCGTCGAGGATCGCCCGAAGCGACTCCTCCTCGCTCTCGAAAACCCGGGCGGGCCCGGTGATCACGGGCGACTTCACGCCGGTGATCTTCGCGACGCAGCCTTCCTCGGCGAGATTCCCGCGCAGGACCGCGAGGTGCCCCTGGGAATACATGGGGTCGTCGAACGGCCGCACGATGTCCTGACCCGCGGGCGGCTCGGACGGTGCATCGGCGAGCACCTCGGCAATGGTGCGGCCCGTGATGGTGATGCAGTCGCCGTGCAGCAGTCCCCGGTCGAGCAGCATGCGCATCACCAACGGCACGCCGCCCACTTGATGGAAATCGTGGGCTAGATAACGTCCCGACGGCTTGAGGTCGCACAGTACCGGAACCCGCCTGCGAATCTCCTCGAAATCGTCGATCGAAAGCGGCACCTCGGCGGCATGGGCGATCGCGAGCAGGTGCAGGACCGCGTTCGTGCTCCCCCCCGTCGCCATCACCACCGCGATGGCGTTCTCGAGCGACTTGCGCGTGATGATGCGACGTGCGGTGAGACCCTGTTTGATGGCCGCCACGAGCACCCGGCCGCTTTCCTCCGCCGAGTCGGCCTTTTCCGCGTCGACGGCGGCCATGGTCGAGGAACCAGGCAGGCTCATTCCCATGGCCTCGATCGCCGACGACATGGTGTTGGCGGTGTACATTCCTCCACAGGAACCGGCACCGGGAATCGCATGGCACTCGATTCCATGCAGTTCCTCCTCGGGAATCCGCCCGGCGGCATGGGCTCCGACCGCCTCGAACACGGACACGATGTTGAGGTCGCGGCCATGGTATTTTCCCGCTTTGATCGTTCCCCCGTAGACGAAAATCGACGGCAGATCGAGGCGAGCCAGGGCGATGATGGCCCCGGGCATGTTCTTGTCGCATCCCCCGATCGCAATCACCGCGTCCATGGATTGCGCGTTCACGGCGGTTTCGATGGAATCCGCGATGACTTCCCGCGACACCAGGCTGTACTTCATGCCCTCGGTGCCCATCGAAATGCCGTCGCTGACCGTGATCGTCCCGAACGTCTGCGGCATGCCGCCCGCTTCGCGGATCGCCCGCTCCGCCCGCTCGGCAAGCGGACGGATTCCCATATTGCAGGGGGTGATGGTGCTGTGTCCGGAGGCCACGCCGACGATCGGCTTGGTGAAATCGTTGTCGCCGAAGCCCACCGCGCGCAGCATGGAACGGTTCGGGGCCCGTTCGGTTCCTTCGGTTACGGCGCGGCTGCGCTGGTTCAACGGCATCGGGAAATCCTCCGCGGCATTCTATCGCGGGGCCCCCTCGGCGATATTCCTACGCGTCGCCTTCCTCGGACCCGGTCCCACCGGGCAGGAAGCGCTCTCGCAGTCCCGCGGGAGGAAGCCCGCACACGTCCTTGCGACCGAACCATCGATAGCGATTGCGGGCGATCCAGTCGTAGACCGGATCCCGCAGGCTTGCAGGGACGATCAGGAAAGCGGCGAGCAGCCGTACGGGAAAGCGGAGGCCGGACGCGATCCGCAGGGCGGCGGTGGATCGCGCGCTGGCCTGGTCGGAGGCGATCAACACGATCGAATCCAAAGTGCCGGGAAGGCCGTATCGTTCGCGAAGCGCACGACCGACCGGACTCTGCAAGGCCGCGAAACGAAATCGCCCCGTCGGGTCGTGACGATGGATGAATCGCACCGCGGCATCGCACAAATTGCACACACCGTCGAACAAAACGATGTCGCCCGGAACCGGATCCGTATCGCTCATCGGAACGCCTTGACCATTTGCACGGCTCCCAGCACCAGTCCGATGCCCACCACGATGCGGCGGACATTGGCCTTTCCCACACGTTGCCCGAGTCGGGCGCCCGCGTACCCCCCGAGCGTGGTGCCCAGCAACATGGGTGCCACCGCCCCCGGATCGGCCAACCCGCGCATCAGGAACCACGCCGAAGCCACTCCGTTGGCACCGAGCGTGAACAGGGCCTTGACCGCATTCATTCGGTGCATGTCCCGAAGGCCCATCATTCCCAGCGCGGCCAATGTCAGTATGCCGATCCCGGCCCCGAAATAGCCCCCGTAGACGGCCACCACGGCCAAGAGGACCAACACTCCCGGCGACCAGCGAATGCGTTCGATTTCCCCATCTCCGGACCGCGATCGCCGAGCCAGGGGTTCCTGCACGAGAAAGATAACGGTGGCGCCCAGGATCAGGAACGGGACGACTTTTTCGAAAATCCGAACCGGAGTGCGCGTGAGCAGCCAAGCGCCCAACAACCCTCCCACGGTGCCGATCGCAACCAGGACCGGAGCCAGCGAACGGGCGCCCGCGAGGTGGGCGCGCAGCGCCGCCAGCGCACTGATCTGCCCCGGAAACAGGGCCACCGTGCTCGTGGCGTTGGCGATCGTCGCGGGAAATCCGAGGGACAGCAGCGCAGGAAATGTCAGCAGCGTTCCCCCACCCGCCACCGCGTTCACCCCGCCCGCCAGGAAAGCCGCCGCGAAAAGTTCGGCCAACGGCACCGGACCGATCATCGGGCGTCGATCACCAGATCGAGTGGCCGTTCCGCGCCAAGGCGGCGCACGCGCACGCGCAGGACCAGACGGTTCCGGTCGCGCACCCGGAGGCCGAGCGCCCGGTCCGAAATGCGCGGAGTGCGAACCCCCTCGATCGAATCGATGACGTCCCCCGGCTTGAGTCCCGCCCTCCACGATGGCGAATCGGGTGCGACGCCGTTGACCACCAGTTCGCCCGCCGGAGGAATCCGTGTGATCACGAATCCGTAGATCGGACCTTTCGGCGGCGCCGGACGATTCCGGGCGGCGATTTTGGGCCCAACGAACACGATCAACGCGGCGCAGGCGAGCGCGAACGCACCACCGATCCACAGATCGCGCTTTTCGGTCCGCGTGAACGCACCATGGCGCAAATTCGCCGCGATGACGGCAACTCCCATCGGTGCAAGCGCGGGAACGGCGCGCACGCCGAACTCGACGAGCACGAGCGCGAGGAAGAGGAGCCCGAACATCCATCGGCGGGTCGCGGTTTCGGTGGGAAGATGGAACGGCGCGGTGCGCCCGAGCAGGACCACCGACCCGAGGAACACCGCCAGGAAAAGCACATCGGCAGGACCGATGGTCACCGCGGACAGCAACGGGATCATCTTGCCGAACCCGCTCCACGCCGGCGCGACCGCCGCACCCGCCCCGACCGAAACGGCCTGGATCAGCGGCGAATTCGCCTCCATGAGCTTGGCGACCGGCCCGAGGGTCACCACGACCAAGTCGAAGAAGGCGGCGAAACCCGCCGCGGCGAGCAGCGTGTTCGGGTGGTTGATGATTCGCCCAATAGCCGCGCCGACGAGCACCGCGCCGACCGGGCCGAAGAGATTGTTCGCGCCCGTTTCCAGCCACGGGGGAACGGCTTGGGCCCCCACCTTCAGGACCACCAACATCGGCGCGGCGAACAGCAGGCCGGTGGCGAGCAGGAACGGCGTCGATGCCCGGATGTGCGCCGCCGCGCGAGCGGCCGCGATCAGCGCCCAGAGCATGGCGGCGAGGTACAGCAGCGAGACCGCATGCGCGCCGGCCGATCGGGCCGCCGGCAGCGACGCGAATTCCCCGAGGTTGCGATTCAGCCACGCCAACGCGAAGGCGGCGAGGGCGGCTCCGGCGAGCGCGGGAACAGGTCTTTGCATGGGGTGCTCGGTTGCGACTCGGGACGCCGCAGTATACAATCGGTGCTCCGTGCATGCGTCACCGCGCCCACGGTCAAACCTATGGAACGACCCGTTCGCGTCGGGCGTTCCCACCTTCAGGAGATATCGCCTCGTGAACCCGTTGCGCATCGTGATCGCCGACGACGAACCCATCATCCGGATGGACCTTCGACGCACCCTCGAGAACATGGGGCACGTGGTCACGGGCGAGGCCGGCGACGGCAAACAAGCGGTCGAGATGACCCGGGAGTCCAAACCCGATGTCGTCATCCTCGACATCAAGATGCCCAACATGGACGGCATCGACGCGGCGAAGTTGATTTCCACCGAAGGCATCGCGCCGGTGCTGTTGCTGACCGCCTACTCCCAGAAGGATCTGGTCGAGCGGGCGCGCGACGCCGGCGTGTTCGCCTACTTGGTGAAACCGTTCAAGGAAACCGACCTCATGCCCGCGATCGAGATCGCGATCGCGCGGTTCGACGAATTCCTCGAGATTGAAAAGGAAGCCGCCGAACTCGAGGACAAGCTCGAAACCCGCAAGGCGGTGGATCGCGCCAAGGGTATTCTGATGGACCAATACGGCCTCAAGGAGCAGGACGCGTTCCGCCGAATCCAGCTGCAAAGCATGAACACCCGCAAATCGATGCGGGAAATCGCCGAGGCGATCATCCTCGCGAATTCGGTCTGAGGCGCCGGGCATGCCCCTGCCGGTTTCGCTGCGCCGCGATGATTCGAACGAACTCGCGCGATTGCTCGAGAAGCGAGACTCGGAGCTCGTCGACGCGCGCAATCGGATTCGCCAACTCGAAGCGGCGCTGGACACCCGCGCCTCCGAAACCGCTGCGCTGCGTCGCATCGCGGAAGCCACCGGACACATCGTCAATTCGGACGATCTTCTCCCGCTGATCGCCGAGGTGGCCATGGAGGCCACCGGCACCGATTCGGCCCTCGTCTATCTCTTCAACGAACATCGGGACACGCTGGTGCTACGCGCCACCACGGACAAGGACATTCCCCGCGAGGCGATGGGCTCGGTCCGGGTTCCGCTGGGCGAGGGCATCACCGGCTGGGTGGCCACGCACCGCACGCACGTCGCCATTTCGAGCGAGGCATGGAACGACGAGCGATTCGTGTTCGTGCCGGCCCTGCACGAGGACCGCTACCAGAGCATCCTGTCGGTCCCGCTGCTCTGGAAAGGCGATGTCATCGGAGTCGTCAACGTCCGGACCCGCGCCCCGCACGATTACACCAAGACGCAGGTCCAGATGCTTTCCTCGATCGCATCGCAGGTTGCCGGAGCCATCCAGGCTTCGCGCCGCGTGCGCCGCGCCGAAAAGCAAGCGTCCCACCTCTCCACGGTCGCCGACGTGTCCCAGGCCATCACCGCCGACCTCTATCTCGAGGAAATCCTCCAGCTCGCCGTCGCCGCCACCAGCCGGTTCATGAACTTCCGGGTCGTCGCGCTCTCCCTGGTCGACACGGAAAAACAGCAAATGGTGCTCAAGGCGGTGCAATCGGCGGCCAAGGGCTACCCGAAACGTCCCAACCTGCGCATCGGCGAGGGACTGGCGGGCAAGGTGCTCGAGACGGGCCTCCCCGTGACGGTGGTCGATGTCCGCGACGCGCCGGATTACCAGTACGCGGATCTCGCGGAAAAAGAGCATTTGGTCAGCCTCGCGTGCATTCCGCTCAAGGTGCGCGAACGCGTGATCGGCGTGCTTTCGTGCTACACGGAAGTTCCGCACGTGTTCACCGACGACGAACTCGCGGTGCTGACCACCCTCGGCAACCAGATCGCGGTGGCGATCGAGAATTCCAAGTTGATGGTCAAGGGCGCGCTGCTCCAAGAAATGCACCACCGGGTGAAGAACAACCTTCAGCAGATCGCGAGCCTGCTACGGTTGCAGAAGCATTACGCCGCCGATCGATCGCCCGTCGCGGTGCTCGACGAGTCGATTTCCCGCGTGCTCGCGGTGGCGTCCGTCCATGACCTGCTTTCCCGCGAGGATCTCGACACCATCAGCGTTCGCAAGATCGCCGATTCCATCGTGACCGCCACGCAACAGGGAGTCACGCTGCCGAACCGGCGCATCGACATGACGGTCCAGGGTCCGGATCTTCGCCTCGGCTCCCAGCACGCCAATTCGCTTGCGCTTATCCTCAACGAAATGGTTCAGAACGCGGTGGAGCATGGTTTCCAGCACACGCTTGCCGGCGAGATCCATGTCCGGCTGGTCGAGGAGCCGGAGCACTGGCTGCTGCAGGTCCGCAACACGGGCGACCCGCTCAAACCCGACTTCGACCCGCACAAGGACCGCGATTTGGGTCTGCAGATCGTCGAATCGCTGACCCGCGGCGACTTGGGGGGCGAGTTCGAGCTTCGCACGGACTCCGGCTGGACCGTTGCCCAGGTCCGCTGGCCGAAGTAAACGGTCGCCCCGCACCTATTTGGCGGGTTTGAGGTCGTAGACGACCTTCGCCAGCACGTCGCCGACGGCTTTCAACGCCTCGGGACTACACTTGTCCACGGTGTCGTCGAGGGTGTGCCACGGCCCGTAATCGAAATCGATGAGGTCGATGACTTTCCAGCCGAGCCGTTGGAGCGGAAGATGGTCGTCGAGGATTTCGTGCCGGGGTTCGTCGACGAATGCGGAGATTCCCAGTTCGCGGGCGGTGGAAAACACCAGCGTGTTGATATCGGACGCCACCGCGTCGGAGTTCGTCTCCCGGTAAATGCCCAGATCCTTGTCGCCGATCATGTCGATCAGGATGCCGAACGTGGGCTTGGGAAACAGAGGGTTGCGCGCGTAGACCTTCGCCCCGAGGAACATGTGTTCGAGGCCGGGACCATAATCCTCGCCGTCGAAAAAGACGAACTGGACGCCCACATCGGGATGCTTGGCGGCGAAAACGCGCGCAAGTTCCACGAGCACCGCCACTCCCGACGCCCCATCGTTCGCGCCGTCGATGGGG
>JBJTRZ010000272.1:0-2889 GCA_046076415.1 Armatimonadota bacterium | reverse complement strand
TGCCCCCGGTCGTGGTCTCGCCGGTGCCCCCGGCGCCGCGCCGCGAAGCGATCACGGCGTTCCCGCCCAGCCAGTCGCCGCGTGAAACCGTGTCGGCAGCCCCTCCCACCGGCACCGCCGCCTCTGGAACCTCCACTCCGGCCACCCCACCCGCCGACCGCGGGTACATCCGCATCCAGATCAACCCGCCCAAATCCACCCCGCCGGATCCCGCACCGGACCGCGGTGGCCCCCGGGAAGAAACCGGAGATCCCCTGCTCAAGGCGCAAACATTGCAATCGGTCGGCAAGTGGCGCGAGGCGATCGCGTGGTTCCGCAACGCGGAATTCGCCGGCGCGGATCCGGGCGACTGCAACCAAGGCATGGCGCTGTGCCATCAACGGCTCGCCGAATGGGACTCCGCCCGTGCCAGCTACCGGAAGGCCATCGCCGCATTCGAAAAACACCGGGGAACGCCGCGGTGGCGAATCGCCGAACGGTCCTGGTCGGCATGCAAAGCCGCGCTCGAGGTGCTTGGTGGCTGAATTCGACCGACGTCGTTTGCTGGGAATGGTGGCGCTCGCCTGCGCCGCCCCCTCCGCGCTCGCCAAGGCCCGGCCGGTCCTGCTGATCTTTCCCGCGGGCCAGAGCAAGGTCGTTCCCGCTTCCACGTCGCCCGACGGCAAGGACGGACTCGGCGATGTCGAACGCATATCCGAGGCCGCGCGCATCGTGCGCAACCTGCTCGAGGAGGAAGGCGCGGTGACCGCGGTCCTCTTCCAGCGCGATGCGCCGGGCGTGGCGCGCGCGGTGGTCGAAGCCCGGGTTGCGGCCGATGCGCCGGAATACAACGAAGAACAAAAACTCCGCATCGCGGTGGCCTACGGCGCGCACTACGCGGTCTCGATCACCGCCCGTGGCGGCGCAGAGATGCTCCAACTCGACGAGCAGGTGGGAGCCCTCAACGCCGCGGCGCGCCAAGCCTTCGAAACGTCGAAGGGGGCAGGGGGAGCCAAAGGCGCCAAGCCCAAACCCGTGGTCCCCGCGTTGCCCGCCGCCGCCGGCCCCACCCTCGAAATCGATGCGGTGGAGGTGAAGCGGGGCGGCAAACGCTGGCGCGACCGCATTTCCATCGCCTCGTCCGATATCCGCGACATCAACGACCTCGCGGCCAAACGGCAAGCCTATCCCACCGCCCTCGCCACCGCCGCAAGGTCCCTGGTGATCCGCTTCCTCAACGGCCCGCTGCGCGATGCCCGTTTGGCGGCGGTCGACAAAAGCCTGCTCCCCCCTCCGCAAACGCCCGAACCCGCCGTGGTGCGCGTTGCCGATGTCGACGTCAAACCCGAGGATCCGGCCGCCGAAGTGGCCGCACTGATGCAGCGCAGCGAGATCGAACGGCGCGACGGCCAGCCGTTGCAGGCTCTGGCCACCCTCCGACTCGCCGTTTCCACCAATCCCCGATCGCCCGAACCCCGACTCGCGCTCGTGCGGGCCTATCTCGACGGCGGACTTGCCGCGCAGGCCGCGGACGAGGCGCGCCGAGCCCTCTCCGTGGTCGATGCGATGCCGGTGGAAACACGGCGTGAATTCCTCGCCGTGGTCGCGCGCACCCTCGCCGACAACCGGGACCCGCGCGTGGCGCGCACGGTCTACGAAAAGGCGGTGAAGGACGACCCTGAAAACGGCGCCACCCGGCTTTCGTACGCGGAATTGCTCCTCGCGCAAGGCGACACCGGCGGCGCGGAGGTCCAGTACCGCATCCTGCGCCGGAAGGAACCGGCCAACGCGGACGCGGCGAAGGGACTGGGACGCATCGTGGCGGCACGCGCCGACAGCGACGAAGCCCTGCGCGAAGCCGCGGAGTTCGTCCACCCCCTCGGACGTTACACGTTCTCCACCGTGGTCTTCATCGAGGCCGCCAACCAACTCGCCGGCCGAATCGCCCAGACGCGCGCGGCGTGGGAGGAAGGGCGCGTCAGCCGGGAAGCGTTCTACAAGGCGGTCGTGGCCTACGGCGAACGGGTCGCACGCCTGGTCTCCCTGATCACCACGTCGCCACCGCCGCCCGAGTCCATCGCCGAGATCGAAAAGGCCGCCCACCGACGACGCGTGCTCGCCGGTTCGCTGCTTTCGCAATCCGTGGGGGCCCTCACGGCCCATCTCGAAACCGGCGACCAAGCCGCCGGCGTGCGCGCCCGCACCTTGCTGGCCGAATTCCTCGCGGAAATGAAGCAGTCGCAGGACCCGCCCCGCATCCCGATCCCGGCAAAGCCGGTCGGCGCACCCACCAAGCCCTGACGTTCGCCGCCCGGCGCGTCAGCGTTTTCGGTTCGACTTGCCGGCCGCGAAACGTGCCTCGAGTTCCTTGACGGCCACTGGAATCGCCCGATCCTCGGTGCCCCGACGCGGATCCTCGACCTCCACATCGGGCACCAAACCGTTCTTCTCGAGCCGCATTCCGCCCGGAGTCACGTAATCCGACAACGGAATCTGCACCTCGAAACCGTCGCGGAGCGGAGCGAACTGCGACACCAGCACGGCACCGGCGCTGCGACGACCGACCAACACCGCTTCCCGGCGCTCCCGCAGCACCGCCGACACGATTTCCGACGCGCTGCCCGAACGGCCATTGATCAGCACCGCGATGCGCCCCGCGTACGGAGGAACCGACTGCGTCCGGGTCTTCATCGACGGACCGTTCCATTTGGCCACCGCCACCATGTCGTTCGGGTCGCCGCCCGCCTCGGACCGGAACCGTTCGGCCATCGGCCGAGTGACACTGGTTCCGGTGGGGGTGCCCTCGGGAGCGAGCAGACCAAGCAGGTGCTGGAGGTTCGCCACCAAGCCACCGCCGTTGCCGCGCAGATCGAGGACCAAACCCTTCGCCCCCGCGGCCGTGCGCAGGAA
>JBJTRZ010000271.1:0-13650 GCA_046076415.1 Armatimonadota bacterium | reverse complement strand
GCCACGCGCACCGCGCTCGAGGGAGCCGAGGCCAACGGGGAGGACCCGGCATCCGACCGCGGGCTCACCCTGCGCCGCGTTCGACGCGACTTCGATCAGGCGGTGAAGATTCCGACCGATCTCGTGGAGGCGATGCTCAGGGAAACGGCGCTCGCACACGACGTTTGGGTGGAAGCTCGAGCAAAGTCCGACTACGCCGCCTTCGCGCCCACGTTTTCCCGCATACTCGATTTGCTCCGCCGCCAAGCCGACTGCCTGGGCTGGAAGGAAACGCCGTACGACGCGTTGCTCGATCAGTACGAGCCGGGAATGCGTACCGCGCAGGTGCGCGCGGTATTCGACGACCTAAAGCCGGGCATCCTCGGCCTGCTCGGCGTCGTGCGGGACTCGCAGCCCATCGACGATAGTCCGTTGCGGCGCGATTTCGATGAATCCGCCCAGATCGCCTTCGGGGAAATGGTGGTGCGCAAGCTCGGCTTCGACTTCGAGCATGGGCGCCAGGACCGGGCGGTGCATCCCTTCTGCACCGGTTTGGATCGTTCCGACGTTCGGATCACCACCCGGGTCGAGCGCGATTGGCTACCCTGCGCGTTGATGGGCACCATCCACGAAGCGGGACATGGAATGTACGAACAAGGGTTCGATCCCGCCGACGACGGCACCCCGTTGTCGGGTGCGATCAGCCTCGGGTTCCATGAAAGCCAATCCCGCCTTTGGGAAAACATCATTGGGCGCTCGCGCTTCTTCTGGAACCACTTCTTCCCCGGGCTGCAACGGCAGTTCCCCGGCGTCCTCGACGACACCGATGTGCACCGTTTCTACCGGGCCATCAACAAGGTCGAACCGTCGTTCATACGCGTGGAAGCCGACGAGGTGACCTACAACCTCCACGTGCTGCTGCGCTTCGAAATCGAGGTCGAACTTCTGGAGGGGCGTCTGAACGTCAATGATGTTCCCGAGGCGTGGAACACGCGGATGCGGGAGTATCTGGGCATTGTTCCGCCCGACGACGCCCGCGGGTGCCTTCAGGACGTTCACTGGTCCGCCGGTCTGTTCGGGTATTTCCCGACCTATTCGATCGGCACCATCCTTTCCGCCCAGCTTTTCGAAAAGGCGGAGCGCGACGTGCCGACCCTCCACGAGGATCTCGTGCGCGGCGAGTACGCTTCGTTGCTCGGGTGGTTGCGCGCAAAGGTGCACCGTCCCGGACGTCGCTACGAACCGACCGAGCTCGTGGAGCGCATTTGTGGCGCGCCTTTCACGTCGAAGCCGTACATCCGTTACCTGCACGACAAGTATCGCGAAATCTACCTCGCCGAACGGCGGTCCGTGCCTCGCCGCGTCGACGCATGATGCGTGTGCGTGGGCTTTGGTGCGCGTTGGTGGCGGTGCTATCGGTTGGAGTGCCGGCGCGTGCGCAGGAGGCGCTGCGCGTACTGCCCCCATCGCTCGTCGAACCGATCCTGCCCTTTCCCCACCTGCCGAGGGTTCCGCTCGACACCGAGCGCGACGGTTTCGGTGAGGGTCAGCGCATCGCGCGGGAACGCAATGTTCAGGCGAGGGTGCTGTGGATCGACGCCACCGCGAATCTCGAGCGGGTCAATACGACCGACAAAGTCGACGCGTTGATTCGCCGGATCGCGGGAGCGGGATTCAACACGGTGGTGCTCGATGTCAAGCCGATCATCGGGGAGACGCTCTACCCTTCCAAATTCGCGCCGAAAATGACCCGTTGGGCGCGTGCCGGGATCGTCCGCAACCTTCCCGCCGAATTCGATCCACTCGACGCCTTGTCCGCCGCGGCGAAGCGCGCGGGTTTGAGTTTCCTGGTGTCCATGAACGCGTTCTCGGAGGGACATCGCGACTTTCCCGGGCGAGGCGCCGCATTCGAGCACCCCGAATGGCAATCGGTGCTCTACGAGGAAGCGTTGTCGGTTCGAGTGAACGGCGATCCGGCCACGGACCATCCGGTCGCGGACCGCGCGGACGCGCCTCCGAAGCAACCGGACGATTTGGCGGTCTATGTCACTTCGGCCCGGGTACCGGTGCTTCCATCGGGGGCATCCGCCGCGGCCCTCGATCCCGGGGGGAAGGTGGTCGCCCTCGTGGGGGATCCCGCGTCCACCTCGGAACCCGTTTCGGTGCCCACGGGTGGATGCGTTCTGGTCGGTTTCACCCCGGTCGCGGCGGAGTACCTTCGAGCCAACGCGCAGCCGGGTGCGGTCGTATCGCTGGAACATCGACCGGTCTACGTTCCCGTCACGGAGCGGATCGAACGACAGGTGCCTGTGATGACCAACCCGCATCTCCCCGAGGTGCGCCGTCGGCTGTGCGACATGGTGGGCGAAGTGCTTTCCCGATATCCCGTGGACGGAGTGGTCTTCGACGACCGGTTGCGATTCGCCGCGCTCAACGCGGATTTTTCCGAGCCCGCCAAACGTGCGTTCGAGCAGTGGATAGGACGCAGCGTGCAATGGCCCGACGACATCTTCCGCTATGCGGTGGCGTGGCCGAGCCTGGTGCGGCGTGAAGTGCCCGGACCGTTGTTCGATGCCTGGTCGAGCTTCAAGGCGTTGACGCTCCGCAATTTCCTTGCGGAGGTGGTTCGAACGGCGCGTGCGGCAAAGCCCGGTGCGCTCGTGGGAACGTATGTGGGAAGTTGGTACCCGGATTACCCCGATATCGGTGCCAACTGGGCGGCCGACGACGTGTCGGTGGGGTATCGCTTCGTCGACGAGGCGTGGCGGAGCACCGGCTGGGCCGGTTTGGTCGATTTCGTGGTGACCGGCTGCTACTACACGACCGCCACCATCCGAGAGGCGGCCCGCAACGGAGAACCGATCGGTGCGACGGTGGAGGCGGCGGGGCAGGTCTCCAACCGGGTCGTCAACGATCAGACGTGGGTGTACGCGGGGCTGGCGCTCGACAAGTTCAAAGGGCGCGAGCAGGATCTCAAAGGTGCGCTCCAAGCCGCCGCGGCGACGACCCAAGGGATTATGTGCTTCGACCTTTCCCACGACATCGAACCGTTGTGGGGGATCTTCGAGGACGCGTTTCGCCAACCCGCCCGCCCGCCCCACGCCGATCCAAGCCTGCGCAAGGAACTTGCCGCGGCAAAGGCCCGGCGCAAGGCTTCCGGCGTGCCGGATCCCCCGGTCATCCTCTACACCGGGGTTTCGGGAACCGGTTTTTGACCTGCGGTTAAAACGGATCGTCGAGGCGCCGGGTTTCCCCACCGGAGAGCCGCAACGCGATCGGCGCCGTGTCCGCGAGATGGGATACCGTTCGCGCCAGTATTTCGGAATGCGTCACCACCCAGAGCTGCGACGATTCCGATGCCTTGGCGATCAGGCGCGCCAGCGCCGGCAAGACGTCCACGTGCAGGCTCGTTTCAGGCTCGTTGAGCGCCAGGAGTGGTGGCATCCGGGGCGCGAGCAGGGCCGCCAACAGGCATAGGAAGCGAATCGTCCCGTCGCTGAGCTCCGTGGCCTCCAGCGGGCGGATCAACCCCGGAGCGTGGAAACGAAGACGGAAACGATTCTCCGCATCGACGTCGGTGGAGAGGCGCGCCCCGCCGAACGCTTCGTCGACGGCGGCGTGCAACGACTCGGCATCGCCGACTTCCAGAATCGTGGCCAACGCCGCCGCCAGATCGCGGCCGTCGCTCGCCAATGCGGGAGTGTAGACTCCGATCCGCGGATGGCGCATCGGCGCATCGGCATCCGTGCGGAATCCATGGTGGAAGCGCCACCGCAACAGGGTCTCCTTGATACCGGACAATACCGGAAACCGCCGGGGGTCCGAAATCTGGGTCAGGATCGATTCGGATCGCACCAGGCTCATTGGCAGGACCACGTTTTCGCCGGATTGATCCCGCAAAGCGGCTCCGCTCTTGCCCCGATCCACGATCACCGACCGTCCGTAATGGATCACCTCGGATTTGATCGAGGGATCTCGCCGAAATGGCATCGGCATTTCGTCGACTTCCGGCAGGCCGCACGTCAATTCGTAGGAGAAACCGTCGTCGAGGGAGACCGACAACACCATTTGGCTGGATCCCTTGCGGCGCGGTCCGGCCCAAAGCAGGCTCGACATTCCGCCTTCATCCGCGAGTGAACGCGCGAATTCCCCCGAAGCCGCATTGTGCAGCAACCAGACCGCCCGGTAGAGGTTGGACTTTCCGCAGCCGTTCGGGCCGGTGATCAGATTGAGGCGGCCCAGCGGCAATCGTAGGTCGCGCACCGAGCGGTACCCCGCGACATGGATCTCCGCGATCGCCATCTGGGTTTCAGCGCCGCCGCGGAGCCGCCGAGAGCGCATTGGCGACCAGCGGAATCAAATCCGGCGCAACCGGATCGATTGCCGCGAGTTTGCCGTCGCGTCCGATCAGGAACGTCGCGGGAAGTCCCTCGATGCTCCAAACCTTCGCGGGACCGGATTCCCACCCGAGGCCATCGTGCACCTGCGGCCAGCGAACCCCGAATCGGGCCAAGGTTCGATCGATCTCCTGCGCTTTCGATCGCGGATCGAGGTTGATCCCGACCAAGGCGAAGTCTTTCCGGGCTCCGTACCGCGCGTGCACCTCAACCAGATCGGGCAAGCGCCAAAGCGAACGGGGAGCGAAATGGCCCCAAAAGTGGACCAAAACCACCGAGCCGCGAAGGGCGTCCAGGTCGATGGTGCGACCGCGACGATCCGTGGCGAAGAGCAGGGGCGAGGGGGTACCCACCTTCAGGGATTCACCCCAATCCGCACCCCGTGGAATGCGGACAAGGCCTTGGCTCGATGTCTTGAATTCCGCCGGGGAAACCGAAGGGTTGCGCACGACGGCTCCGAATGTCACCTCGCTGTTGGCGCCGGGTGTTTCGACGCGGTCGGTGCGGATGCGCCGGAGGAGTCCGTCGGATTTGGCGAAGGCGATGCGGACCGGAGTTGGCTGCCCGATCTTGCCACCGCTCATCAATTCGATGACATCGCAAGGGATTCCATCGATGGTTTCGTCCGCCGACACCCGGGCGTCGGCAAAGTCGCCGCCCCACGGTCGTCGCCCGTCGAGGATGTTGATCAAGCCGATTTCAAAAACTCGGGGAGCATCGAGGGTTTGGTGGATCGCCGACTCGTTCATTTCCACATCGTCGGACCAAATCTTCCCCACCGCGGTCAAAGCGAACGTCAACTTTTTGCCGTCCGAGACCACCACCGGATTCCTGCCGGAAGCAGGGCGCATCGGCGTTGCGACCGGCGCGTCGGGCGTCGGCAACTTGCCCGAGTCCGGCGGGGGTACGACCGCCACGGGCCCCTTCGGCGCGGACATGGCGAACTCGAGGCGCGCCCTGCCGGGTCGCGCGAGCACGATGATTCCGCGCATGGTTTCGGCCGTCCGGGTCTCCGTCGTTTCCACCACCCGATAGGTCATGCGCAGGCTGCGCAATGCCGCGTGGGCGGCAACGCCACGGTCCAGGATACGCAGGGCGTTCGCGTCGCCACGGGATTGGGTCATCGGGCTTTTCCTTTCGGGGGGGGCACGCGCAGGGGCCGCGGTGCGGGAGCGGATCGGTTTGGCGGGTCAAGTCGGAAGACCGTCGGTTCGATCGGTCCATCCACATTGATATCGGTGTAAACCTCCGACAAATCCATGGCGGATCCGCCTCGCCGCGCCTGAATTCGCACGCGGCGCAGAAAATGGTCGGTCCGACCGATCGAAAACGTCAATCGGGCGGTTCCCCCGGGAGTCTCGACATCGGCCACCACCACGTCCGTGGGAACACCGTCCAGAACCTCGTCGTTTCCCCGGCCGAGTCGAACCGCCTTGCCGGGAAGTATCCGATCCGCCGCGTTCGGTGCGCCGACCAGGAGCGGGAACACCGGGGACGTGAAGAACTCGGCGCCGGAAAGGGCCTCCGAAATAGCCTTGTCGGGGCGAACTCCCCGGGTCCATATCGCTTTGCCATCCCGAATCACGCGTCGATCGGTGCCGCTCGCAACCACCGAAAGCGCCTTGACATTCTCGCCCACGGAAATCGCGGCGGATCCGGGACGCTGAATTTGCAGGAACGCGGTGGACATTTCCTCGCGCCCACCGGCGCTCGCGCGCATCCGTATGCGGCACGAGAACGTCTTGACGTCGCGGTGGGCGGCCGCCATGCGTGCGAGTAGCGCCAAGGAATCGGGGTCCACTGCGGAAGCCTGCAGCGCCGTCAGGCGCATGGGCTCCGGCAGGGCGACGGGAACGGGTGTCACCCAGTCAGTATACGGGGATGTGCGTTGCTATTCGAGCACTTCCAATGCTTCCTCGATGCGCGACACCGCCCACTCGAGTTGGGGAAATTCGATGATCAACGGGGGGGTTATCTCCAACACGGACCCGTCGCCGGCAGGCAATGCGATAAGTCCCTTGGCCAGCAGCCGCGTGGCCAGCAGGGGACCCATCGCAGGATCGACAAGTTCGACGCCAAGCATCAAACCCCGGCCCCGAACCTCGCGGATTTGTTTCGGACGACGCGCGGCCAGTTTGGCAAGCATTTCCATTGTGCGCCCGCCAAGGTCCTCGGCACGGCCGGGCGCCCCCAAGGCTTCCAGGCGATCGAGCACGGCGAGCCCCGCTGCGCAGGCGAGTGGATTGCCGAGGAAGGTCGACGTGTGCAGCGCTTCGCCCGTGGATTCGCCCCACGTGTCCATGACTTCCCTGCGACCGACACAGGCGGAAAGGGGGAGCCCGCCACCCAGCGCCTTGCCGACGCACATCAGGTCCGGAACGACGCCTTCCCGATCGACGGCGAACCACGTTCCAGTGCGTCCCCACCCCGTGAATATTTCGTCGACGATCAGCAGGGCGCCCTCCCGATCGCACAGTTCCCGCAAGTGCGCCAGCCAGCCCTTGGGTGGGACGACGACCCCTCCGCGGCCCTGTATCGGTTCGACGAGAACGGCTCCGGTTCCATCCGGAAGGCGATCGATCCGTTGACCGTAGGGTAAATGGGATGCGAACTCCGGAATCCATCCTCCGAACGGAGCGCGAAAGTCGGATCGATGGGTGACGGAGAGTGCGCCGAGGTTGAGGCCGTGGTAGCCGCCCGTGAAAGCCACGATGCCGGGTTTTCCGGAGGCGAGACGTGCCGTTTTGAGCGCGATCTCGACCGCATCGCCTCCACTGGACCCAAACTGGGAGACGTCGAGGCCGGTGGGCGTGAAATCCGCGACGCGCCGAGCCAACTCCACCTTGACGGCCGTTGGATGGACATCGCCCATACCGTGCACGAGGCGGTCCGCCTGTTGCGTCACCGCCTCGGAGATCACCGCGCTACCGTGTCCAAGGGCGGCGACTCCGAACGCAGCGGTCAAGTCGAGCAACCGGTTGCCGTCGACATCCTCCACCAAGCACCCGTGGCCCCGCTCCCAAAAGATCGGAAACTTCCCGTCCGGGTCCACGTAGGTAACGTGCGGCGCTTCCCAGCGGCGCAGTTCCACTGATAGGGCACGGGAGCGCGGCCCGGGCACGGGGGTGCGAAGGGTGGGCAGATCGCCGGCGTTGCCCTTCACCGATCAGCCTTCGCGGAGGATATCGATCACCGCATCGTGCAGGTGGCCATTGGTGGCGACGTAGTCCCGGCCGTAGATGGTGTCCTGTCCTTGCCAGTCCGACGAGTTGCCGCCGGCTTCGCGAAAGATCACTGGCATCGGGCCAACATCCCAGGGCGCCTTGACCGGATCGATCATGATGTCGACACGTCCGGTGGCGACCAACGCGTAACCGAACGCGTCGCCCCAGGTTCGCTGCAGGTAGGTGCTGTCGGAGAGTTTCGCGAAGGCATCGGAACGCTTTTGCGATCGCACGATCGACGAGCAGACGATCACGGCGCGGGAGAGGTCGCGGCGGTCGGAAACATGGCACCGTCGCCCGTTCCACCAGCACCCCTTGCCTTCGGCGGCGCCCACCATGTCGCGCAGGGCCGGAATATGGATCGCCCCGGCGACCACGCGGCCTTCGTGCTCCACTCCGACCAGGGTTCCGTAGAGCGGCACGCCACTGATGAACGCCTTGGTTCCATCGATCGGGTCGACCACCCAGCGATAGGGCGCGCTGCCGGTCGATTCGCCTTCCTCCTCGCCAAGGATCGCATGGTCCGGAAAGCTGGCGAGGATGCGCTCCCGCAGCACGCGTTCGGCCTCGCGGTCGGCCACGGTCACCGGGGTGTCGTCGGACTTGTACTCGGCCGAGACTCCGGTTTGGAACCAAGCGAGCGTGCGTTGTCCCGCCAAATACGCCGCGTCGACGGCGACCTCGAGCAATTCTTCAGGAGTCGGATGCGGCATTGTCTTGCGTTTCTTCCTTGTCGTGCGGCTGGGTTTCGCCCGCGGAGCGGACTCGGCGCCATCCCGCGATCCGTTTCCACCACGGCGTCGTGTTCCCGGCACTCATCAGGCTGGCGCCAGGGACCAGGCGAGCACCGGTTTGGGCGGCCTCGCGACCTGCGGATCTCAGGAAATCACGGCGGGAAAGGCCGGGTTGCGCTTGGGCGGAGGGGTCGGAATCGTCGTTGGAGGACATCGTTCAGCCCGGCGGCCATGCGAGGGCTCGTCCGCCCAGCACATGCGCGTGGAGATGGGGCACCGTCTGTCCCGCGTCGTTCCCGTTGTTGACGACGACCCGGAAGCCGGTGCCATCGACCCCCAATCGGCGGGCGACTTCCGCGCAGGCCAGCAGGATCGCGCCGGGCAGAACCGGATCGCTTGGGTCGAGTTCGAGCAAATTGGTGACCGCCGTGCGGGGGATGACCAAGGCGTGCACCGGAGCTTGCGGAGCGATGTCGCGAAATGCGATCACGCGATCATCTTCGTAGATGGCCTCCACGGAGAGGTCGCCACGTGCGATGCGGCCGAAAATGGTGTCGGTCATGGCCTCGGTATTCTATCCGATCCACGCCGCGGTCAGGGGAAGGCGAGTTGGAGCCCGTCCCATGCCAGGCCCGTTCCCTCGGGAAGGCCCGCGTCGATGCGCGCGTGATGGAAGAAATGCGACAGGTGGGTGAGCCACGCCTGCCGTGGAGCCAGGCGCGCGATCGCCTCGAGCGCTTCGGGAAGAATGAAATGGCTGCTGTGCGGCGGCGGTTCGGTGCGCACGGCGCCAAGCACCACGGTGTCGATTCCGGCAAGCAGCGCTTCGGTCTCGGGCGGAATGTGGGAAACGTCGGTGCAGTAGGCGAAGCGTCGGTCGAACACGAATCCCAGGATGGGGAGCTTGCCGTGCAGGATGCGCACGGGCAGGACTTCCAACCCGGCCAGTTGGATCGCCGTGCCCGGCGACACCGTCACCAATTCGATCTTGGGTTTCCCGCCCCCTTGACGGACGGGAGTGAAGCAATAATCGAAAACCTGTCGAAGCCGGTCCAGCGTGTCCGTTTCGGAGTGCACGGGAATCGGTCCGGCTCCGCGGAAGTTGAATTGCCGCAGGTCGTCCATGCCGAAGATGTGGTCGGCCTGGGCATGGGTGATGAGCACGGCGTCGAGGTTGTCGACCCCGGCGCGCAGCATCTGAATCCGCATTTCGGGACCCGTGTCCACCAACAGGGTGCCTTCGGGACCGCGCACCAGGATCGACGGACGCATCCGCTGGTCGCGGGGATCGTCCGAACGGCAGACATCGCACGGGCACCCGATCATCGGGATGCCCGTGGACGTGCCGGTGCCGAGGAATTCGACCGTGAACGCGGCCACGCGATCAGCGCATCGCCAAGCAACCGCCGTCGATGTCGTAGGCGGCTCCGGTCACGAACGCCGCTTCGTCGGAAGCCAGGTAGAGGACCAGATTCGCGATTTCGTCGGGAGTCCCCATCCGGCCCATCGGTTGAGCGGAGGAGAGTTTCGCGAAGGTTTCGGCTTCCTTGCCCGGGAAATTCTTCGCCAAATAGGCATCCACGAACGGCGTGTGCACACGGGCGGGGCAGACGCAGTTGGCACGGATTCCCGCCTCGATGTAATCCTGAGCGATCGACTTGGTCATCATGAGGACGGCGCCCTTGGTTGCCGAGTAGGCGAAGCGGTCGGCAAGGCTGACCTTTCCGGCGATCGAACAGATATTGACGATCGCGCCGCCTTGCCCGCGGTCGCGCATGCGGCGGACTGCCTCCTTGCACGCCAGGAAAACTCCTCGGGCATTGACACCCATCAAACGATCGAAATCCTGGGGCGTCGTGGAAAGCAGGTCGCCGACCAAACCAATCCCCGCGGAGCACACGAGGATGTCGGGAACGCCGATCTCGTCGACCCGCGCAAACGCAGCGGCGACGGAATCCGGGCTGGACGCATCGCAGTAGACCACCGTGTCGCCGATTTCCGCCTCGTCGGCGATATCGAGCACAACGACCCGCGCGCCTTGCTCGACCAGGCGCCGAACAATGGCGGCACCGATACCGCTGGCGCCACCGGTGACCACCGCCAACTTTCCGTCCAAGCGGAACGCGCTCATTGGGCGACCACCGGATTGCGCAGGGTTCCGATGCCCTCGATCTCGATCTCGCACACATCGCCCGGCACAAGCCAGCGCTTGGGCGAGCGCCCCATGCCCACGCCTTCCGGAGTACCGGTGAGGATGACCGTGCCCGGCAGCAGCGTCATCGATTTCGAGAGGTAGGCGATGATCTCGCGGACGGAGAAGATCATGTCGGCGGTGTTCGACGACTGCAGGGTCTCGCCGTTGATCCGCGTGGAGATCGCCAGCGTCTGCGGATCGGGGATCTCATCGGCGGTCACGAGCACCGGCCCGAGCGGAGCGAACGTATCGAAGCTCTTGCCACGGATCCACTGCTTGTCATGGCGCAATTGCCAATCGCGCGACGAGACGTCGTTGGCCACCGTGTAGCCGAGGACATAGTCGAGCGCATCGGCTTCGTCGACTTCACGGGCCGCCTTGCCGATCACCACGGCGAGTTCGCATTCGTAGTCGTTTTCCTCCGACATGCCCGGCAACACGATCGCATCGCCATGACCGCAGAGGGTCGAGGTGGCCTTCATGAAGAGCAACGGACGCTCCGGCAACGCCATTCCGCTCTCCTCCGCATGCCGACGATAATTCAATCCAATGCACAGGAGGTTGGGCGGATCGACGGGCGCAAGCAGTTTTGCGACCGCCACCCGGGTTCCGGTGGGCTTTCCCCCCTGCAACGGGGAGGCATCCAGCACATCGGCCTGCGAAAGGTTGCCATCAACGGGCGCACCCCAATGGATGGCCCCGGAGGCATCGGCGAACCGTACGATCTTCATCGAGCCGATGGTACGGTGGGGTTTCCCTTGCTGTCAATTCGCGGGGCGGAACGGACCTCCTCGAGGGTCGCGCGCGCCGCGTCGCCCACGGGCGCCCCGCCGAACCTGCCCTGCTCGTAAAGCTCCACGAAACGGATCGCCGGTGTCCGAACCGGGTCCTCCGATGGAAGGGCCGCCACCGTCTCCTTCCAAGTCGCAGAGGGAGACAGCGCCACGCCCCGTCGTTGCATCGTGGATTCGAACGTGCGCGCGTATTCGTCCCATGGTGCGGGAACGGGATAACCAACCACGGTCGTCGAGGTTCCACGGCGTCGCCGGAACCACAATACTCCCCCGAAGACCCCACCCACGGCGAGGATGCCGGAGGCGAATTGATCGGGTGTGGCCTCCGTGATGGCGAGCAGCCACTGCTTCGCATTGTCTTGGACTTGCTCCCAGATCCGCCGCCACCCCTCGACCGAGGTGCCGTGGCTATCGGGCATTCCCGTGGGCGGAGTTGCTTCCACGGTCATCCACTTTCCACCGTCGACATAGGCCTCCACCCACGCGTGCGCATCGCGTTGCCGAACCAGCATCAGGTCATCCTCGACCGTTTCATGGGCGTAGTAACCGACCACGTATCGGGTGGGAACTCCCACTGTCCGGAGCAGCAACGCTGCGGCGCTCGCGAAGAACTCGCAGTGAGCCCCTGTGCCGTCCTGCTCCAGGAAGGCCACGACGGGATCTTTCCCCCCTGGGCGGAATCCGAGCTTGTAGGGATGGTGGGCCATGAGCCACTCGGCGACACGGTCCGCTTTCTCCTTGTCGGAGTTGGCCCCGTCGACTATTTTCCGAGCGATGGGGGCAATGCGCTGCGCCACCGCGGGCGGGACCATCAGATGCCCGACGCGTTGTTCCGGAGTCAATTGACTGGCAAAGAGCCCCTGCGCATCGCTTCCCAGGTCGCGGAATGCGTACTCGGCCGGACCGCCGCGGCGAATCGCGATCGGGCCGGCGTCGGCGGGATCCCAATCCACCATTCCTTCGGCATCGACATCGACCTGTCGGGCGGACAGGGGCGCGTACACGATCGGGTTGGAGGGAACCAGACGTTGCACTTCAACGAGGACGCCCTTTCGACCGTCGCGCGTGGGCATGGCATCCTCGGTCGGAAGGAACGTTCCATACTCCCGGGCGGAGACGGGCGGGAACCACAAGCCGTCCTTGTATCCGGAGAAGCCCATCCCGCGCAGGTGCCCACCGGCAAATCCACGCACTTTGAGGACCCGATGATTCTCTCCGGCGCTGGGAAAGTAGGGCGAGAGCGCGGGTTGATCGGAGACTCCGGAAAAGTCCGTGAGCGAACGTTCCGCGGTGAGTTTGTTGCCCCACTCGGTGATTTGGGTCTTGTAACGTCCCACCACGGCGGTGCCGGCGAGGCCCAAACCAAACGCACATCCACCGAGCGCCACGGCGACGATGCCTGCGGAAACGGGGAGGCGGTCTCGGCGCCGGGCGGCGCGCAATGCGAAGATGCAGGCGACGACAAACGCCGCGGCCACCCACTGGAACCAGCGATCCTCGTACGTGTTGCTCGCCGCAGCCACCGTCAATCCGCCGAACAGCAGCGCAAGGTGCACGGTCTTTTCAGGGGCGGTTCGGCGGTCTATCCAAAGTTGCAACGTCAAACCGATGGCCATGGCCTCGCCGAAAATGTTCCTGGCGCGGACCGGGCCAATCAGCATCGGACCGTTTTCCACCTCGTCGGGCGTGGCGAACAGAGCCACGATCAGGATAGCCAATGCGATCGCGAGCGGAGCGGCGCCGGGGCGCAAGCGAGCTTTGACGAACCAGGGCACGATCGCGGCACCGGCGAGGAGGAACAGGATGGGCAGCCCGCCGGTGGCGAGGTGCAGTGCCGCGAAGGCGGTGACCAACAGGGCGAGGACGCTCCAGGGCGGGCGCGTCGCTGCCGGCATCACAGGTGATCCACTCCGGCCGCGACGTCCATCGGCCTCAGGAAGCGCGCATCGCGGTCCTCGGGCACGGGGGCGTTTTCAGGAACGATCACCACGGGGCGAACTCCGACCCCCTGCTCGCGCAGTCCGTCCACGAATTTCCGGCGCGATTCGTCCCATCGATTCGTGACCAGCACGACCGTGGTCAAACGGGAGACGTACTCGTGGAGCTGCGGGGCGATGCGCTCGAGGGTTTCGTCGGAGGTCGGCTCGACGCAGGATAGCAGGTCGAGGATTTGGTCGCGCGTCGAGAGCCCGCGTCCGATCGTGAGCGGAAAGACATCGGGTCCCGCGGCAAACAGGTCGATCAGGTAATCCTGTTGGGCCAACGCATCGGCGATGGACGCGCAGAGGCTTACGGAGGCTTCGGTTGCGTCGCGAATCACGGCCTGCT